>JAAYFF010000001.1 GCA_012728375.1 Bacillota bacterium
AAGAATAACTAATCTGGACCCGGCCACCTTCATGGCAGAGCAGACATTGTCGCAGCCGTTGTGATCTGTAATGGCAATGGCATCCAGCTCCTTCAGCAAGGCCATATTGACAATGTTATTGGGAGTCATATCGTCCTCTGCGCAGGGAGACAGGGCTGAATGAATATGAAGATCAACAGCAATCCTCAATGCCGCTCCCCCTCATGCGCCATGTATTCCCAGGGAATACAGCTTCCCCGCCACTGTATAGGCTGACATGGAGCTCGATAAAATTACCACATGCTCCTCTTCCGCCTTGGCAAGAGTATTTTCATCAACAGTAACATTCTCCGGTATCACAATACAGGCCATTTCCACCAGAGCAGCAACAGCTACAATATTAGGATGGGTCTGAATGGTGATCCAAAGGCTGTTTTTAGAACTCCTGGACATAACCCTGCTCAACAAATCGCAACAATATGCCGACGATATTTCCCGCTTGAGATGTTCCCGTCCTGTTAATACCTTAAGCCCCAGCTCCGCCACAATTTCCTCAACTGTCATTCTCCGACCTCCCCGCCGGCCTTATCTTTGCCCAGAGGAATTTTTTCAGCCAGTTCAATCATTTCCTGGGCTAAACTTTTAACTTTTTCCTTTAATTTAAAAATACAGTCCATCTCTGTTGCATATCCTCTGACAATATCCTCTGCCAGAGCACGGCAGTTAGGAGAACCACAGGAGCCGCAATCCATCCCCGGCAGTTGTTCAAAAATCGCATTCATTTCTTCCATCTTTTTAATTGCCACAGAGAGATCCTCCGCCAGCTTCATAACGGGCTTGGGAGCAATCTCTTTCTGAAACGTCCACACAATGGAAGACATCTGTTTATCAATTTCCTCCTCCGAAAGGGGAGTACCTTTAGCTTTGGCAATTAATCTCCTAACCCTGTTCTGAGCAACAAAACTGTTCTCAAAAACTAAAGGTCCTCCAACACACCCCCCTATACAAGAAAGTCCTTCAAAAAAATCCAGATCGCTCAGCTTGCCGTTCTCGATCTCTTCCAGCACTTGGATGACATTATGAATACCGTCCACCGCCAAAAAATTCTCTTGCTGCAGGGCTCGGCCCTCTCCACCGGAGTTTGCCCATCCAACCCCCAGTGCTGTTGCCGTTTGCAGGTCTTTTGCGCTTGTCACCCTTCTTATCTTACTGCACAAGGGGCCGTAAATATCCATAATGGAAATACAACCATCCACAAAAGATTTGTCCATTCCAATGGGATTTTTAACCACAGTCATTTTTGCAGCACAAGGGGTGATAAAAAAAGCACCCACTTCTTCCGCCCGGACACCCCTTTTTTCGCAAAAAGTTTTCTTGGCAATCTGCGCGGCAACTTCCATGGGAGAAGAGATAGGAATAATATTATTTATTAATTCAGGGAAGCGCACCTGAATCAACCTTACAATGGCCGGACATGCAGAGGAAATAAGCGGTCTGTTGCCCCGCCGCTTCTCCATCTCCCTTTGCGCAAAGGCTGAGACGTAATCAGCTGCCCTGGCTACCTCATAGACTTCGTCAAAGCCTAACAATTTTAAGCCGGCAAGTATATCCTCCAGATTGTGTACCTTCTCAAATTGTCCATATAGCGTGGGCGCAGGAAGGGCAATCGCATATTTAAAATCTTTGATAGATGACAAGGGATCCGTAATTGCAACCTTGGCATGATAGGGGCAAACGCGAATGCACTCCCCACAATCAATACAGCGTTCAGCAATAATCCTGGCTTTACCATCGGCAAACCGAATGGCTTCAGTTGGGCATCTTTTAATGCAATTAGTACAACCCTTGCACTTTTCCCGATCCAGCGTAACTGAATGGTAATACCGCTCCAACACAACCCACCTGCTTTCGAATAGGATTAATGGCGGTAATTTTTTAATAATTGTAACTGATTAGTCTAAGAGAGTAACTGTTATACGCGAAGTAGGGGGACGGTTCCATCGTCTTCCCACTATGAAAGATAGAAGGTCATTTCTACCCGTGTTCCCTCTCCTTCAGCAGATTGAATGGCAAACCTGTCGGAATACCGTTTTATATTGGGAAGTCCCATCCCTGCCCCGAACCCAAGCTCCCGGGCTGCATCCGGTGCAGTGGAATATCCTTCCTTCATCGCCAGCTCAATATCCTTGATCCCTGGACCGTCATCCTGAGCAATAATGGTAATTTCCTGCGGATTAACGTTTAAAATCAAACGCCCTCCGACGGAATGAATGACAAGGTTCATTTCAGCCTCATAGGAAGCGATGGCTACCTTCCTGATCAGGGCAGCATCTATCCCCAGCTGCTTGAGAATCTTTTTGATCTGCTCCGCCGCTTCCCCGGCAAGAATAAAGTTTCCCGGCTCGATAGAGTAATACTTGGACATTGTTGCCTCATCTGTCGTCTCCATTATATCACATCACCCCTGAGCCCGGCTTGATAAAGCAGACCGCAGGCCGTAAACATTTTATATTTAGTCAACAAAACGGCCATCTTTCTCTCAGCTGCTATCTTAATGACCTCATCAGCAGGCCTTTTGCCGCGCACAAAAACGATCGCGGAAATATCCATCATTTCTGCAGTTCTGACAACCTGCGGGTTAGTAAGTCCTGTCAACAAAATAGTATGATCTTTTACAAAAGCCAGCACATCGCTCATCAAGTCAGAGCCGCATGCATAAAGAATCTCTTTATCTATAATTTCTTGGCCGCAAAGAAGTTCGGCGCCTAATATATTCATGATCTCAAGAATAGTCAAGTGAATTATGCCTCCTTTATAAAGTAGTTCTGATATCGATTAATGCAGCGGGATACAGTTTTCGCAATAATTCACTTTTAACTTGTGTAACTTGCTCGTTCTTACTTATCATTTTTTTATACAGCATTCAACGTATAGTATTTCTATGGAAGATGATAAATACCCTGCATCAGGCAATACATTTTATTTTTTTATCTTTTGTTAAGCCTTTAAAGAATTGCCATTGAATGATATAATTTTGTTTGGAGCTGCTTGGAAATTGTTTTAAACAAATTAATAGAATACTTTACTGCTGACCTGCCGGGTTAACGGTTAGTTTTCCTGCAGGAAGGCAAAATTTTTTTAAGGCTGTTCCTAAAGAGAGGAGGTGTTCTCTAAACCTGAGGGAAAAGCATCTGCCTGCTTTTTCATTTAGAGAATGCAGGATTTTTATTTAAAGGGGGTTAAGGGGCATAGAGACGCGCATCGGGGTTGTAGGAATTTTGGTTCAAGAAAAAAAAGAAGCTGTCATCGCGCGAATAAATCAGATTTTAAATGAACATTCCGGGGTTATTGTGGGGCGCATGGGCTTACCTTACCGGGAAAAAGATGTGGCGGTTATATCTTTAATTGTTGATGGAACTACAGATGAAATTGGAGCTATGACGGGCAAGCTGGGAAACATACCGGAAGTTAGGGTAAAGTCAGCCTTTATTAAAAAAGACAAATCCCGGGATGAAAAAAAGCCTGAGCCAAACCATTCGAGCTAACAGAAGGGTGATAAAATCTTGAGAAAAAAAATTTGGGTTTTGCTTAGTATTACTCTTTTGCTCTTGCTCGTTGGATGCGCAGGAACAAAGCCTGCGCAGCAACCGGCATTAGATGATCATAAAGAAGCAATAGGTAAGGAGATCATTAATGTTGGGGTCTTACAAGGACCCACAGGCATGGGCATTGTCAAGCTCATGGAGGAAGAAAACTACAATATTGAAATTGTTGGGAGCCCTGATGATCTAATAGGGAAAATTATTACCGGGGAAATAGATCTGGCAGCAATGCCGACTAATATGGCGTCCATTCTTTACCAGCGCACCGGACAAAAGATTCAGTTACTTGCCATTAACACTCTCGGCGTATTGTATATACTGGAAAACGGCGAAGAGATCGGAACCATAGCGGATCTCAAAGGAAAAACTCTATATGTCAGCGGCAAAGGCGCTACGCCTGATTACGTAATACAGTATCTGTTAGAGGAACACGGGCTGACTCCCGGAAAAGACGTTATCCTTGATTTTAGCACTCAACACGCTGATCTTGCTGCGATAATGGCGGCAGGACAGCATGATCTTGCTTTACTGCCCCAACCCCATGTAACAAGCGTCCTGATGCAAAATAAAGATGTGAGAATTGCCCTTGATTTAACAAAAGAATGGAAAGACATCTTGAATGCTGAACTGCCCATGGGAGTTCTCATTGGACAAAAAGATTTTATCGACAGCAACGAAAATCTTCTCTCCGCCTTTTTAGAAGAATATCAAAAGTCTATTGAATTTGTGAATACAAACACCGATGAGGCAGCAGAACTCATCGCTAAGCACAAAATTTTGCCCAATGCACAAATTGCCAAAAACGCCATCCCTTACAGCAATATCGTCTATATTGACGCGCAGAGCGGCAAATCCTCCCTGCACGAATTCTTCAGCATCCTTTATGCATATAATCCCGAATCAATCGGAGGACAGATTCCAGATGACGGATTCTACTATTAATATCTCCAAGAAAGCTTTTTTTAAGATTGCTGTGCTCCTTTTCTGGCTTGCCATCTGGCAGGCCATTTATCTTCTGGTGCAAAACAATATCTTAATCCCAGCTCCTCTGGAGGTCTTATCTCGCCTCAAAGAGCTGGTTTTATTGCGATCTTTTTGGGTGAGCCTCCTTTTTACTATTTCCAGAGTTTTTGCGGGGGTCTGCCTGGCACTGGTTTTAGGTACTGCTTTGGGGTTTTTATCAGGCTTAAACCGCTTTTGTTATGAAATTCTCTCACCTCTGGTCGTAGCCATTAAATCCACACCCGTTATGTCCTTTATCATCGTTGCTCTGGTGTGGTTCGGCTCGGGAAATGTTCCGGTTTTCATCTGTTTTTTAATTGCTTTTCCGATTATCTGGACAAATATTTGGGAAGGGATTACCAATGTTAATATAAAACTATTGGAAATGGCCAGGGTTTACCGGGTCCCCCGAGCCAAGATCCTCACGAAGATATACCTGCAGGAAATAAAGCCTTATTTTATCTCAGGGTTTTTGACCATTATCGGGATGGGCTGGAAAGCGACCGTAACAGCCGAGGTCTTAAGTCATCCTGTCCACGCGGTCGGCAGCAGGCTTTATGATGCCCGGGTCTTTATTAATTCCGTCGATCTCTTTGCCTTTACGTTATCTATTATAGGTATCAGTCTGCTCATCGAAAACATTATCATTCGATTATTCGCAGGCTCCGGGGGGAGTAGAACAAACAGTGTCAGTTAAGATTGAAAACCTTAATAAGGCGTACGGTAATCTGCAGGTAATCAAAAATTTTAGTTACACCTTCCAAGACGATAAAATCTATTGTCTGTTCGGGCCTTCGGGATGCGGCAAAACGACTTTGCTGCATATTCTGGCGGGTATTCTTCCCTATGACAGCGGTATAATTTCAGGATTAGAGAACAAAAAAATTGCCGTGGTCTTCCAGGAAGACCGTTTGCTGCCCTGGCTTTCTGCAGAGGAGAATATAAAATTTGTTATCAATGACAAACACTTTGACGCGGAAAAATATCTGGAGGCAGTAGGGCTTAAGGAATTCAGAAAATTTCAACCCCGCCATTTAAGCGGAGGCATGAAGAGAAGGGTAGCGATAGCGAGGGCCCTTGCTTATCAAGGCCAAGTGCTGCTGATGGATGAACCTTTTAAAGGAATTGACGAAGAGTTAAAAAGAAAAATTATGGATTACATTTTAAAAACAAAAAGTTCCGGTCAAATCATCATTTTTTCTACGCACAATCTGCACGAAGCTAAATACATGGCCCATGAAATCGTCCAATTTGAGTAACCTCAGGATGAAAAATCTTTATGGAAAACGCAAGTTTTAAGTACTATTTTTTCCACGATCGTGGAAACAGCAAGGCGAGCACAGTATATATTTCCAGCCTGCCGAGAATCATGCAGAATGATAAGATTATCTTTGTTAAATTGGTCAAATTTGCATATGTGCTGCTCGGCCCCACCGCCCCAAGACCGGGCCCGATGTTGCCAAGGCAGGCGGCTACAGCCGCTGCTGCACTGACCAGGTCAAGACCCTGCGTTAAAATCAGCAATGTTGCCAGCACAAATATGGCTAGATATAAAACCGTAAAACCCATTACATTGGAAAGGACACTTCCCTGCACCGGCATATCGCCGATTTTGACCGCTTTGACAGCATGGGGATGGAGCAAACTATTAATTTCCTGTTGGACATATTTAAAAATGAGTATTATCCTGATAATTTTCACGGAACCGCTTGTGGAGCCGGCACACGCGCCGATAAACATTAATGATAATAATAGAGCCCTGCTCAGATCGGGCCATAAATCAAAATCGGCCGTTGTATAACCTGTTGTCGTAATAATGGAAGCCACCTGGAAGGAGGCGTAGCGGAAGCTTTCCAGAAGCGTAGGAAATACCCTGCCGTTAATATTTATCGTTATGATGATCATGTATACGGCTATTATGCTCAGGTAAACTTTAAACTCCTTATTTCGAAAAAATTCCATCAGACTTTTCTTCTTGAAGGCAAGGTAATAAAGAGCAAAATTTACTCCGGCCAAGATCATAAAGACAATAATGACTATCTCATAATAAATATTGTTATATGCTCCCACACTGGCATTTTTAAGGGAACATCCCCCCGTTCCCAGAGTACCGAAGGCATGGATCAGGCTGTCATATAAGGGCATTCCGCCCAGCAATAAAAAAAAGACTTGTACCGCGGTAATTGTTAAATATGTCTTATATAATATTTTGGCTGTTCCGCTGACCCTTGGCGTAAGCTTTGCTGAAATAGGTCCCGGGAATTCCGCTTTAAGTATCTGAAGCGTACCTATCCCCAAGGCAGGCTGAACGGCCAGCGCTAAAACGAGTATCCCCATCCCACCAAGCCAGTGGGTAAAGGAACGCCAGAAAAGGAGGCTGTAAGGGAGCATTTCAAGATCTTGCAGAACTGTTGCTCCGGTGGTGGTAAAGCCGGAGACAGATTCAAAAAAAGCATCAAGAAAAGAGGAAAATACTCCCGCAAATAAAAAAGGAAGTGCCCCGAATATGGAAGCAGACAGCCAGCCGAGGCTTACAACGGCAAAGCCTTCCCTGTACCGTATTACATCCTCCCTGACCTTGACGGAAAATAACAAAAAACCGGCTATCCCCGCCGCAAGAATGGAAAGTAAAAAAGCAAAAGCGGTCTTTTCTCCATATAGTAAAGCGACAATTAAAGAGGGAAACATGGAGACAGCCACGCAAAGAAGCAGGATTCCAAGTACTTTAAGCACGATTGCTATGTTCATAAAATTGCCTTTCTGCTCCCTTTGGCGCTAAAGAGATTGTTAACTTGTTCCATATGATTTTCCAGCGTAAAGACAATGACCCTGTCCGTACTTCTTATAACCGAATCCCCGTTGGGAATGATAATTTTGCCGTTGCGAAAGATTGCCCCGATAATAACGCCTTTGGGTATGCCGATCTCTTTTAACGGCCTATTGACAATGGGCGTGTTTTCCTGCGGGATAATCTCAAAAACTTCGGCGCGCCCTCCAATTAACAAAGACATGGAAATAATTCTGCCGCCGCGCACAAGCCTTAAAATATCTCTGGCTGTAATCAGCTTGGGCGTGACCGTATTATCAATACCTATTGTTTCGATTAATGAAGTATAGCTTGAACGGCTCACTTTGGCGATTACCCTTTTCACACCCAGTTGCTTTGCCAGGAGTGCAACGAGTATATTTTCTTCATCAAAACCTGTTAAAGCCACAAACGCGTCCATCCCTTCCACTTTTTCGGCTTTAAGCAGGGAAATATCCGTACCGTCCCCATGCAGCACGAGGGTATTGTTTAAGGACTCGGCCAGGTCCTGGCAGCGTTCCAAATTTTGCTCGATTATTTTCACATTAACACCGATATGCTCAAGTTCCTTGGCCAGATAAAAAGAAGTTTTACCACCGCCGGTAATGAGGACATTTCTGATTTTATGGCCGACGATCTGCGCTCCTGCTCCTTTGGCAAAAAAGTCTACACTGCCCCTTTCACCCAATACAAATAACGTATCCTTCGGATAAATATAATCAAACCCGTTTGGTATAATTATATCTCCATTGCGCGCGATGGCTGTAATAATAATTCCTGGCGGAAGTTTTATATCTTTGAGCTGTTTATTGCTGTAATGCGACTTTGAACTTACCTGGACCTCGGAAATCCGGACCCTTCCTTTGGCAAAATCCTCAGCGTATGAAGCATGGGTATTGAGAAGCAGGCGCATGATTTCATGTGCTGTTGCCAGTTCAGGGTTGATAATATGATCAATGCCCAGGCTTTTTCGCATAAATTCCAGTTCCTGAACATATTCAGGGTTTCTTACCCTGGCGATAACGCTTCTTGTGCCAAGCCTTTTCGCGGTAATACAAGAAACAATATTGGCCTCATCGCTATTGGTCACGGCAATTAACAGATCGGCTTTGCCGCATTCTATCTTCTCCAGCAAACTGCTGGAAACACCGTTTCCCTTTATAATAAGCGCGTCAAAGTTCTCGGTTAATTTATCAATCACTTCCTGGCTGCTGTCAACAATAATAACCTCATGTTTTTCATTTAACAGACTTTCCGCCAGTTGTATTCCCACTTTCCCGGCACCAACAATGACAACTTTCACGGCTTTATCCTCCGTCAACTTTTTCCTCATGCTTTCACCCATACTACAATACTGCTTCCATAAATTCAAGTTCAAAAAAACAAGTCGGATCTTCTGCAGGAAAGCGCATGATGCCCGGGTCTCTTGCAGATACTAAAAGCAACAATATGCTCACAAAAAACAAGTTGAGGAGGAGATGGCGTTTTGAAAAAAAGGATATTCTGGGGGCTGCTGGCGGGAATCATCGGGGGCATAGCCGGGACGATGATTTTATGGGGCTCGTGGCTGCTCCCTTCTCTCGGCCTGCTGCTGACGAGGGTGGATATTGTTAACGGTGCCGCAGCCCTGCTCGTTTTCGGGGCCATCGGAGGCATTCTATATGCCCTCGTGATGGGGGAAAGAAAGCTTAGGCTCGGCAATACAATTCTTGCCGGTATGGTTTTGGGCTTTCTTCTCTGGTTTCTGGGAGTATTAATCATCGTTCCCCTCATCCTCGGTTTTCCTCCCCAGCTCAAAAACCCCCTTGACCACTGGACCCCCCTGCTGGCTTTCAGCTTATATGGCATTATTGTTGCGCTGCTGTACAGTAGGTGGGCGCTGCGCCAGCCTGTCCAGAGGAGCTATATCGCCCTGGGCCTGCTGGTTCTGGCGGTTTTTTTAACGCCGCTAATGCTCCGCGCCGCTGTCAGCACGGAGCCTGAGGACCTGGAACTTCCCCAGGGATACAGGGCTGAAGTTGTGGCCAAAGGGTTTACCTTTCCCACATCCCTGCTGGTAGATAAGGAGCAAAACGTTTATATTGCTGAAGCCGGCTATGCTTACGGGCCCAAAACTGCCACCGCCCGCATAATAAAGGTTGGGGTGAACGGAAATATTGAAGAGATAGCCAGAGATTTTGAAGGACCGATCAACGGCCTGGCAATGAAGGAAAACAAGCTTTACATTTCACACCGGGGGAAGATTACGGAGTTTAACCTGGAAAGCAAGGAAAGAAAAGATCTGATCAAAGGCCTTCCTTCCTTGGGAGATCACCAAAACAACGACCTGCTCTTTGGGCAGGACGGGGCCCTTTATTTCGGCCAGGGTACGGCCACCAACGCGGGAATAGTGGGTTCAGACAATTTTCTCTACGCCTGGGCGGACAGGTACCCTGATTTTCATGATGTTCCCTCCCGGGATTTTGTGTTGACAGGGGAAAACTACGAGGCTCTGGATCTGGGCACTCCTGATCCTGACGATAAAAAGACGACCGGTGCCTTTGCTCCCTTCGGCCAGCAAAGGGAAGCAGGCGAAGAAGTAGAGGGAAAGATTCCCGCAAGCGGGGCAATCCACCGTTTCGATCCGGAAGAGGAAACCCTTACTGTTTATGCCGACGGGTTGCGCAATCCTTTCGGCCTTGCCTGGGGGCCGGACGGTGCCCTTTACGCTACCAACCTGGGGTACGACGACCGGGGGGAAAGGGCAGTCAAGGGGTCACCGGACTGGGTGGTAAAAGTTGAAGAAGGGGCCTGGTACGGCTGGCCGGATTATGCCGGCGAACTGCCATTAACAGACGAGCGCTTTGCTTCTGAAAGGGGAGCCAATCTTAACCCCCTCATTGAGAACCATCCTGAAGTAAAACCTCCCCTGGCGGAGCTGCCGTCCCATTACTCACCCATGAAGCTGGACTTTGCACCGCCGGGATTTAAGGAACAGGGTTTATTTGTGGCTGTTTTCGGAGATGCCCAGCCCCTGACGGAAGATCTTGAAGAACAGGTGCCCACCGGAGTAATTATCATCAACCCGGAAAGCGGCGAGTACGAATGGTTTATCAAAAACAAGGAAAAACCCCGGGGCGGACGGCTGGGCGACGGTTTTAAAAGGGTCATTGATGTTAAATTCGACCGGGAAGGCGGGGCAATGTATGTGCTGGATTTCGGAGTTATGGAATTTACCGACTTCTCCCCCAACGCGATCCCCCGCTCCGGAGTTCTGTGGAAAATTGAACCGGAACGGAGGGGTGGCAAGGAGGGGGAAAAAGTTCGGCCAACACCTCCGGCGCCGGATGGTAACAAAGGCGGGCTTCAGCAACAAAGACCCAAAACAACGGATAAAGAAGATCGAAAAATCGAAGAAAAACAGGAGCAGCAAAAGCCCGCCAGGCCGGTTCCGGGTAAGCCAAGGCAGCCCGGCCAACCGACCCCCGGGGAACAAGAAGAACCAACACGGCCCAACAAGCCCGGCAACTAAATATTATTTTCTCCGGAAGATAAAGTTATCACCGAGCGCTTCGCATAAGACCAAACCTTTAACTTCCAAATCTTTTAAATGGGAAAGCACTTCAGATACGGCAAACCATTTCTGAATAACAGGAAAATGATCCCATGTTCCCGGCATATCCCAGCTAATTTTCGAGGCAATTTCATAGGCGTTCGCCGGGCTTTTCTTTAAAACAGCCAAGATCTCTTCATTTCTTTGCCTGTGATGATTTATTAATTCCGTGATTCTTTGACGGCAATTTGAAATAATGCTGCGATGACCGGGCAAAACAAGATTTACATCGATATTGTATATTTTTTCCAGACTGGAAATGTACTTTTTTAACGGATTATAGCTCCAATCGATATTTAATGCTATATTGGGGGTAATGTCTCCAAGGATATGATCGCCTGAAAAAAGGATTTTTTCTTGGGGTTCATACAAGCACATATTTCCGTGGCTATGCCCCGGGGTTTCCAAGCATTGCAGGCAGTAATTTCCAACTGTTATCGTATCGCCCTCACTCGGTACCTTAAATTTTTCCAGATCTTTAAGTTTAAAACTCGATGCAGGATGTATTTTTAAAGCATACCTTGCTTCACTTTCCGGGAAACCGTGCCTGGGTACAAATCCAATCGCCTTTTTCCAAAAAATGGCTGATTTCAGGGCGGCTAAATCCGGACCGTTTAAAAAAACAGACGACTTTTCTGAAGCCAGTTGAAAGACTAATCCCAGATGATCCGCATGAAAATGGGTAATAAAAAAATCGGTCTTCTGCAGATCAACGTTTAATAGCCGCAAAGCCTGTCCAAGGGCCTGGCGGCATTCGTCAGTATCCATACCTGTATCAATAATTAAATTTCGTTCTTTTCCTTTTATCAGGTACGAATTGATACTTTTTAAAGGACTGCCGGCTAAAGGAACTTCAATCCTGTATATTGCCGGCAAAACTTCTTCAACCTGCGGCATCATTAGTATCATCAATTCTCCTTATTGAAATACTTCTTAGTTTACTATTATATCATAAAGAAGTTTTAAAAAAGCTGCTCAAAAAGTCCACGCGGTCAATAATTTTTTATTTGAAGGGAAGCTGATGGGAGGAGCTTTTTGCGGCGGCAGCGCCGGGCCGAATTAAGCAACAGCCGCTCTACTTAAAGTCAACCAAAACTATGTCCTCGCTGGTGGGATAAAGGCTTCCCCCTTTTGGCTCCAGGCTGAGGCTGATCTGTTCTACCTCCCGGATGTTCCGCTGTTGCAGGTACAGCTGCCCATGTCCGTCTATCACGCGCAAAAGACCGCCGTTTTCTTTTTTTACGGGTTTAACCAGCCAGATCTGATAATCGTGTTCAGCATTATTCTCCAGGTTCTGCATATAGCAATATACCTCATCGCGCTGGCCGTTTACCCAGATAATGCCGTTAGCACTGCCGAGCCGCCCATTTTGGGGCTCAATCAGGTATTGGACCGTTTTGGCATCATTCATGACAAAAGAGGGGATCTCCTCTGAGGCAACAGGAAGCTGCTTCCATGATTCCAAAGGCTTATTGCTTTGAATGGCACTTATTGCCAGAATAAATACGGCGATCACAGCGACGGACACCGCGCTTAAGAGGGTTGCCGGGCAGAGAAGCCGGCGCCTGATCTGCAGGCGCAGAAAGCTGTTTTTTAAACGCTTATACAGAAAGGCCGAAGGCTCAACGTTCATGCCGTCGTTTAATATCTTAAGCCACTCTCCGTACAGCTTCCGACATGACCGGCAGCGGTCCAGATGGTTTTGCAGGGCTCGAGAACTGTTTGAGGGCAAATTGCCCAGAATATCATCGACAATCTCCAGCTCAAACTGCTTGCATTCTTTTGGGCTCACGTCTTCAATACCCCCTTAAGGTTCCAGCCAACCCATTTGAACAAATTGTTTCCTGATATTGTGCACTCCATAACGGATCCAAGACTTGACCGTTCCCAGCGGGCGCCCTGTTGCTTCTGCCCAATCCTTTTGCCGCACCGACCGAAAATATGTCGCGGTCAACGCTTCCCGCTGGGGTTCGGACAATTGCCGCAAAGAGTCGTGCAGACTTTCAATCTCAAGTTTCGAAAAAACTGCTTCAGCAGTAGGATCAGTGCCGTTAGTCCCGCCGGGCTCCATTATCTCATTTAAACCCTGTTTTTGTTGCTTTCGCAAGCGGTCGATGGCCCTGCTCCTGGTTTTAACCCCCAGCCAAGCCTTGATGCTGCCCCGTTTGGGATCATACTGTTCCGGATGCTGGATCACTTCCAAAAAAACATCGTGGCACAAATCTTCGGCTTCTACGGGATCACGAATTATATACAGGGCAATTTTATAAACATAGGAGGCGTTTTGTTTATAAAAATCATCAAAATTCTGCAGCGAGTATGCTGTTTTCTGTTGCCGGAAATTAGACAATTCCCTCACCCGCTTTACCCTTTAACCTTATCAAATTATAAAGAATTTAATTATTTTATATACCAACAGCAAAAAAAATCAACCCTTATAGATCCAACCCGCCTTTTGATACGTAACTATTATAAACGTTATTATTGTTTAAAGAGGAGGGAAAAATTTGAAGCAACGCTGGCTAAAAACTGCAATCTTCTTGACACTTGTGGGTTTAATTGTGGGAATTTTGTTTCCCGCCGTCCCGGCAGTCGCTGCCGGAGATGTGATGCTGTTTACGGAATATTCGGGGATTGCCGTCACACCGGGGGAATCGATCAATTACTCCATAAAGATTATTAATAACAGCAATTCCATACAGCAGGTTTCCCTAAAGATCGCAGAGCAGCCAAAAGGTTGGGAAGCAAATCTGACCGCCGGCGGATGGAGCATTAACCAGCTTTCCGTCAGGCCGCAAAGCGAAGAAAGCTTCAACCTGCAGACCGAAGTGCCTTTACAGGTGGAAAAGGGCAACTACCGTTTTCTACTGCGCGCCGCAAGCTCCGGCGGCAGGGTCAGCACTCTGCCCATTACAATTGAAGTCACGGAACAGGGAACATTTAAAACCGAATTGGAGACCGATCAGCCAAATATGCAGGGTAATGCCGATTCCACCTTTAATTACGACCTTACCTTAAAAAACCGCACTGCAGAGGAGCAGCTCTATGCCCTCTCCTCCGGTGCACCCCGGGGATGGAATGTTGATTTTCAAGTGTCCGCACAAAAAGTTACCTCTGTAAAAGTGGAGGCCAACACAGCCCAGAAGATAAATGTGACCATTTCCCCTCCTGCCGAAATTGAGGCCGGTACATACACCATCCCCGTTAAAGCTCAAGCGGGGTCCACTTCTGCTGAAATCGAACTGGAAGTTCACATTACGGGAACTTACAAAATGGAGCTCAGCACCCCTACCGGTCGGTTAAGCACCGATATTACCGCGGGCAAAGAAAAGATGATCGAACTGCAGATTAACAACACCGGATCATCGGAGCTGGAAGATATTAAACTAAGCCATTCGGCACCCGTGGATTGGGAAGTAAGATTTGAACCGAAGATTATTGAATCATTGCTTCCCGGTGAATCCGCAGCGGTAAATGCTTACATTAAATCGAGCGATAAGGCCATCTCCGGCGATTATGTCGTTAATATCCAGGCTCAGACTCCGGAAGTCTCGGACAGCGCGGACTTTCGCATAACGGTAAAGACATCCGCGCTCTGGGGCTGGGTTGGTGTACTTATCATTGCCCTGGTTGGAGCGGGAATCTATTACCTCTTTCGCAGATTCGGGAGGCAGTAATGATCAAAGAAAACATAATTGAAATAAGCGGATTAACCAAACAATACGGACAATTAACGGCTGTCGACCATTTAACCTTATCCGTTCAACGGGGCGAAATATTCGGGTTGCTGGGGCCCAACGGAGCCGGGAAAACGACCACCATCCTGATGTTGCTGGGGCTGTCGGAACCCACGGCGGGAAAAATTAAAGTATGTGGAATAGATCCTGCTTTCCAGCCCTTTCTGGTTAAGGAAAAGGTTGGCTACCTTCCCGACGAAGTGGGCTTCTATGAAAACTTAAGCGGCTTAGATAACCTTCTTTACACCGCTGCCCTTAACCGCATCGAAGCCTCCGTCGCGGAGGAAAGGGCCCGGCATCTCCTGGAACAGGTCGGGTTAACCTCCAAGGCCCACGATAAGGTACAGACCTACTCCAGGGGCATGAAACAGCGTTTGGGCCTGGCTGATATCTTAATCAAGGAACCGGAAGTCATTATTCTGGATGAACCCACCAACGGGATCGATCCCGAGGGGGTGCGGGAACTGCTGGCACTGATTAAGGAGCTGAACCGGGAAAAGGGCATGACGGTCTTGTTATCCTCCCACCATCTCTATCAGGTCCAACAAATATGCGACCGGGTAGGCCTTTTTGTGGAGGGAAAATTAATAGCTGCAGGACCAATTAAAGAACTGGCCTTTGAACTGTTTAAAAACGACCCTATTCTGCTGGAAGTGGAGGTGGAGCCCGCAAGTGCGCAGCTTATTGCCGCCATAGAAGCAAACGAGCATGTGACCAGGGTTGAGCAAAACCGGGAGCGTTTGTCGATCTTTTGCCGGCAGCCGGTCGCAGCGGAAATAGCCACTACCATTGTCAACCACGGGGCCCGCCTTTTCCACTTGAGCCAGCATGATTACGGACTGGACGAAATTTACCACCGCTATTTTGAAGGAGGGATGTAACATGGCAGCATTTCTGCCGGAAAAGATAAGCATTTTATTTCGCCGGTCCCCTTTGACCGGGGAAAAAGCATCCCGGGCAAAGCATCCCTTTTGGGTCATGGTCCGGAAGGAAGTAATGGACCATATCAACAGCTGGCGATTTATGATTTTGCTGGGGTTAATGCTGCTGACAACAATTGCCTCCCTTTATACGGCCATGTCCAGCCTGCAAAGGGCAATTGCCGAAGATACGGCGACCTCCTTTGTTTTTCTCAAGTTGTTTACAGCCACTGACGGCAGTTTGCCCCCCTTTATTACTTTTGTCAGCCTACTGGGCCCGCTAATCGGCATAGCTCTAGGTTTTGACGCCATAAATTCAGAGCGGAGCAGGGGTACTTTAAGCCGCCTGCTGGCCCAGCCCATTCCGCGGGATTATATTATTAACGCCAAATTTGTCGCTTCACTGCTGGTTATAACCTTCATGATGATTATTTTGGGACTGTTAATGATGGGCATGGGCATCTTAACCACAGGCATTCCGCCCACACCGGAAGAATTCTGGCGGGTGTTCTTTTTCCTGCTGGTGAGCATTGTGTATATTGGCGTCTGGCTTAACCTGGCAATTATGTTTTCTATCAAGTTTAAACAGGCTGCTACATCCGCGCTGTCCGGCCTTGCAGTCTGGCTGTTTTTCAGCCTTTTCTTTACAATGATCGTCAACATCATTGTGGAATCCACCGCGCCCTCCCACGTTGCAGATATCAATGAACTCATCAGTTATCAGGGGTTTGTGCAAAACTTGCTGCGCATCTCCCCCAGCCAGCTGTTCAGCGAAGCAACGACCACTTTGCTGGTTCCCACCATCCGCACCCTGGGGCCTATCACCCTGGAACAGGCCTCTTTTGCCATTGCGGGGCCGCTGCCCCTGGGGCAAAGCCTGCTGCTGGTCTGGCCGCAGCTGACATGCCTGGCGGCAGCAGCATTTATTATCTTCGGCATTTCCTATGTGCTCTTCATGAAGCAAGAAGTCCGCTCCCGTTCATAAACGCCAAAGAAGCGGTCTTAAGATGCTGTCCAAGAGCCGGGCAGCTGCAAAACAAAAAAAATTGGAGGTAAGCTATTAATGTGGTTTAGGAAAAAAAGGTTGATGGGTTATTCTCTCTTTGTTGTTCTGGCAGGGGTCTTTTTAGCTGCCGGACTGATTTTCTGCAGCGAATATAACATATCCATCTCCAAGGTTTCGCCTGTGGAGGCAGTACAAAGCCCGAATACACCGCTGAATACATTTCTGGGGCCGGATACGATCCAAAACATCGTTAAAAAAGCGGGTCCCGCTGTTGTTAAAATTGAAACTGAAATAAAGACCCAGGGAAGGTATGACCCTTTCTTTAATGACCCCTTCTTTAGAGAGTTCTTTGGCGATTTGTTTGAAACCCGGCCGGAAATAAGAAGCGGTTTGGGGTCAGGTTTTTTCATCTCAAAGGACGGCTATATTGTGACAAACGATCATGTTGTCAGGGGCGCTTCCAAAATTAATGTTTATTTAAGCAACAATAAAGAACCTTACGAGGCAAAAATAATTGGTTCGGACGAGCAGTTGGATCTGGCAGTATTAAAGATTAATGCCGGCAACAACCTGCCATATCTGGAGTTTGGAAATACAAACGAGCTGGAGGTAGGAAGCTGGGTTATCGCCATCGGCAACCCTTACGGGCTTGACCATACGGTTACCGTTGGTGTTATCAGCGCCAAGGGCAGACCAATCACTATTGGCGGAAACGAGTTTAAGGACCTTTTACAGACCGACGCTTCAATCAATCCGGGCAACAGCGGCGGCCCTTTAATCAATCTTCAAGGCAAAGTAATCGGTATAAATACGGCCATCAATGCACAGGCGCAGGGAATAGGATTTGCCATCCCCAGCTCAACCGTGACGCAAGTGCTGGACCAGCTTATTAACAGCGGCAAAGTAATCAGGCCGTGGCTGGGGATTTACATGCAGCCTGTTACTGAAGATATTGCCGCATACTTTGGACTGGAAAAAGCCGAGGGTGCCTTAATAAATGCAGTGGCAGAAAATTCGCCGGCACAAAAAGCAGGCCTGCGCAGGGGAGACATTATTCTCGAATACAACGGGATAAAAATTAAGGACCCCGAAAGCTTAAGGGAGGAAGTATTGAAAACGAAAATCGGGGCAAAAGTAATGGTCTTAATTTATAGAAACGGCAATACCCTCTATGTGCCGATAACTGTTGAGGAAAGCAGGTAGGGGGTAGGATATAGGAGATAGGGGGTAGGAGATAGGG
>JAAYFF010000073.1 GCA_012728375.1 Bacillota bacterium
AGCTATGGGCATTGCAGGAAGAATAGCCATCGTCACTGGAGCAGGCAATGGAATAGGGGCAGGAATTGCGGCTAAACTTGCCCAAAACGGAGCCGCGGTTGTTATTAATGACATCAATGAAGCGGACGCCTTAAAGGTGGCCGCTGAAATAAAAGCATCCGGCGGCAGGGCGCTGGCCGTGAAGGCTGACATAACGCGCTGGGAAGAAGTAAAAGCAATGGTGGATGAAACCGTGCGCGCCTTTGGGACCGTTGATATTCTTGTCAATAATGCCGGAGCACTGAGGGACAATTCTATTCTAAAGATGCCGGAGGAGGATTTTGACCTCGTTATCGGCACGTGCCTGAAAGGCTCATGGCTCTGCTGCAAGGCGGTCCTGGGCCACATGCGGGCACAGCAATTCGGAAGGATCGTCAATATAACTTCGCGGGCCTGGCTGGGCAATCCCGGCCAATCGAACTATTCTGCAGCCAAGGCAGGAGTGGTGGGCTTGACCTATGCCCTGGCCTTGGAATTTGCCCCCCACGGCGTAACGGTAAATATCGTGGCCCCTGGTTTTATCGAAGCGCCGATGGCCCGGCGCCTGCCGCCGGAAATCCAGGAAAAGGTTATCAACGCGCAGCCCATTAAGAGGCCGGGGCGGATACTGGATATAGCCAATGCGGTGCTGTATTTTTGCGATGAGGAAACGAGCTACGTGACAGGGCAAATACTTTACGTGGACGGCGGCCGGCACGTGGTCTAGTCTGAACCGGAACAGCGGGGGACCGCGGCCTTACAAAAGCCTTTACAAAAGTCTTTCCCTTGGATAGGGCGTTTGGGCAGCCGGGTAAAGGTTCCGCTCCCAGGTATGGGTGGCTGCCATCTGCGCATCAGTGCGGTTGTAGTAGTCGTAGCGGACTCTGCCCGGAGCGTCCGGAACAGGATCGTTCCAGGTGGCATCGAGGTGATACCAGATCCCCTCCAGGTTGACCATGTTCCAGGCATGGTCTTCACCACGGGCTTGGCCGGAGATGATGCGCGCCTGAATGCCCGCCTCCGTTAGCATTTTATACATCAGCAGCGCGTAACCCTGGCAGACAGCCTGTCCCTTGACCAGGGCCGCGTACGCCGAGTGTTCCCGGTAGCTCAGGTCGTAGGCCACATTAGCAACGATGTAGTCGTGTACAGCCTTTGTTTTTTGGTGATCGTCCATCCCCGGGGTCAGGATTTCCCGCAGGATGCGCGTTACTTGTTGGTTGACAATGTTTTCTTCTTCACGGGTGGCCAGGTAGTTGAAGCGGAAGTTTAAAAGCAGGTCACCGCCGGGCTGCCTGGACCAGCTTATGCTGCGGCTGCGCTGAGAATAGCGCAGATAATCATCGCTCTGCAAAATCTCCTCCAGCATATTCTCCAACTCTGCAGGCATCTGCAGGTTTTCACCGCTGTAGCGGACTTCCAGGGAAGAGGCCCTTTGCTGCAGGGCATCCGCGAGAAGCTGCTTCAGCCCAGCCCGGTTGGAAGCTGATTTTTCCTGGTAATCCTGCTGCAGGCTGCCCCCTTTGTAATCAGCCAAATTGCTTTGCAGGGGCTGATCCGGCTTCAGCTCAACGGTGTAGAGATCGCCTGTTTCCATATTTTCCAGGATGACCTGGGAAATATAAAAGGAGCGTTCAGGATCACCTGCATAGCCGGGCCAGACCTGTATGGCCAGCCCCAGCTGGACAGGGCCGGGTTGGCGGCAGGTCACCGTAAAAAAGGTCTCTTCGTTGTCGCCGACGCAATTGTTTTCCCTGACCGAGTACCAGGAGAAAGTAGCGGAGGTGCGGTAACCCAGCTCACGGATGCGGTCAAGGGGTTTTCCCCCTTGATGTGCTGCGGTAAAACTCTTGATTCGCCATCCCGCGCTGTGATTGAGCAAGGTAAAATAGTGTTCTTTAGGGGTGCGCAAAAGCTTTCCCCCGGAACCCGCTTCGGCAATGACAAGCCCGTTGCCGCGGTACAGGGGCAGCTTCTGGGGGCTGGTGATTACCTCCGCACCTGCTGACAAAAGCTTGTCCACGTCCCGGCGGGCCTGTTTCCCTTCCCCCAGTTCCAGGAAATTGTTTTGCAGCTCGATCCACTGGATATTGCGCAGCCGGACAAGGGGTGCAATATCGCGCACCCTGTTATTGCTCAGATCCAGGTGCCGGAGCCGGCGCAATCTTCCCAGGGGAGTCAGGTCCTCAACAAGGTTGTTGCCCAGGGAAAGATGTTCCAGCCGGGATAACCCCTGGAGCGGTTCGAGCTTGCTGATGCGGTTATTGCGCAGATCCAGCCATTGCAACTGCTTTAAATTTGTCAGGAAGGCGATATCGCTGATCTGCCCGTCGGTCAGCGCCAGACGCTGCAGCCTGGTGAGCCGGGAAAGGGATGCTGTGCTGTTGCCCTGCAGAGTGCCGCTTAAAGAGAGGCTTTGCAAATTTCGCAACGATTCCAGAGGGGTAAGGGTGCTGATGCTGTTGCCTTGAAGGTTCAGAGCCTTAAGGCGGGTCAGATTTTTAAGCGCGTCAATATCCTGTACGGTGTTATGGCTGAGGTCCAGTTCCTCCAGTGCTGTTAAACTTTGCAGCGGGCTGATTTCCCTGATACGGTTTCCGCCCAGATTCAAATACTGCAGGCGGGTTAGCCCCTTCAGGCAGGCGAGATCAGCAACGCTGTTCTCATAAAGGTTGAGGCTTTTCAGGTTGACCGCGTATTCCAGCCCGGACAGATCGGAAATGTTCTGCCGCGCGGCCTCCAGGGTCTCCAAGCGGGCCAGGTCTGCACTTGTAAGGACGCCTGCAGGCTGGTTCAAGGCTTGGCGCACCGCTGCTTCAAGCTCGCGATCGGAAAAGTGGATGACTTCCTGTGCTGTTGCTGAGGCCGGGAAAAAGGAGATCATACCGACAGCAAGAAAAAACAAGAGAAGTAAAAGAAAGCCGATGCTTCTGTTATAAAGGGGATATTTTTGCATGTTAGAGGCTTTCTGACTTTGAAAAAACATGGTTATTCTCCTTTCGTATTTTGCTGCTTTAAGTTTACGGATAGTTTACGGCAGGCGGTAAATGATTAACGCAAAACTACGAAAAGTACTTCCCCCGGAGGAGACTTCTACGGTTATCAGGTTCGTGCCGGTCTTGAGTGGTACTGTCCGGACTCTTCCGTCGTAGGAAGAAGATCCGTTGATGCGCAGCCGGTCCCCCGCGTCATAAAGGGTAACAGTAAGGTTAACATAATTTATATCATTGCTGACGACCATGGTATAGGGCATGTTTTCCGGAGAGAGATCCAGATTCATGGTGCTGCGCGTAATGGTAAGAGTCTTGAATAAATCCTCTGCAGAGGATATATAATCGGTATCTGTAATGGTCAGATGGAACTCCTGTTCCTGACGGGCATTGTTGTTGTCCCTGACGCGGGTGGTAAAAGTGTATCTTCCGGTGGAGGTGGGCGTGCCGGAAATTTTTCCCGTGCTGTCAAGGGACAGGCCCGGTGGCAGGCTTCCGCCTGTCCGCGACCAGGTATAGGGTGTGCGGCCGCCGCCTGCCGACAGCGTTGTAGAATAGTATGATCCTTTTCGTCCGCGGGGTAATGTGGCACTGCTGGTGATGGTCAGAGGGTCCTCGCCGATGTCATATACGGTTATGTAAAAGGTTCTGCTCGTTGAGCGGCCGTTTTCGTCCGTGACGCGAATGGTTGCGCTGTAGTTGCCGGTGGAGGTGGGCATGCCGGAAATTTTTCCCGTGCTGTCAAGGGACAGGCCCGGTGGCAGGCTTCCGCCTGTCCGCGACCAGGTATAGGGCGAACGGCCGCCGCGGGCTGACAGGGAAACGGAATACCATGAGTCCCGTGTAGCCCCCGGTAAATAGGAATTAGTATAGATGTGCGGGGATGTGTCTGCTGAACCCCATGTGCTGATGGTGCCGTCGATGATATACGGAGCTGAACCGCTGTTGTATTTTTCGAACAGATCCAGATCCCGCACGGAAAGAGCGGTGCTTCCCTCATCCAGTACTCTGAAATAAATGCGCAAGAGCACCCCGCCATAGGGAACAGGGGTCTGATATTCATTAAACCAGTAGATAGTGATTTTGCCGTCCTCCGCCTCGCTTAAATCGGCATTGAGCGTATAGTCGCCTGTAAGCAGTTCTCCCTTGGTAACGTTTCTTGCACGGACAATGTCTTCGTCGTATCGCAGTTCAAACTCGCACCCATACAGTTGCTGAGGGTTTTCGATGGAAACATCGATGGCAACGGTAGAGCCAACCGTTGCCCAATAGTCGGAACCGATACGAAAGGTTGAATTCGCTGCCAGGGCAGAAGGGCAATTCCCGGTCTGAAAAAATATGATGCAGAGAAAAAAAATGATGACCTGTAAATACCTTAAACTTGAAAAAAACTTTAGCATGGCTTTCACCTAGAGCATGGGAACAATTCCCTCGTCTTGATCATGTTATCGGCATTTTCCTTGTTAATGTTTAAAAACTGCAGTTGCGGAACAAAACTCCTGGTGCAAATTAACTCAATTGCCTTTTTTCTATTATACACGAAAATTTATGCCGCGGGGGGACTTTTATGCAGTTTCCATGCCGGATTTGAACTAAATTTTATTTTTTGTTATAATATACAATGCAATATTAGGTCCAGAAAGAAAAAAATGTAGGAGGGTTTTTACCTTGCAAGAAGCACGCGCTGTTTTTACCGGAACGAGTGATTATATTGCTTCAGAGGATTTGCAGAATAGTGTCAATGTTGCTATAGCATTGGGAAGACCCCTGCTTATCAAGGGGGAGCCGGGGACAGGGAAGACGATGCTGGCCCGCAGTATTGCTGAAGGGATGGGGATGGATCTTTATATCTGGAACATCAAATCTACCACTAAGGCCAAAGACGGTCTCTACATATACGATACCGTCCAGCGCCTTTACGACAGCCAGTTTGGAGATCACGACGTTTCCGATATCCGGCATTACATTAAGCTGGGGAAACTGGGAGAAGCTTTCATCTCGGAGAAGCAGGTGGTTTTGCTTATCGACGAGATTGATAAAGCAGATATTGAGTTCCCCAACGACCTGCTCTGGGAATTGGATGTTATGAGTTTTGATATTCCCGAGACAGGAGAAACTATTAAAGCCCGGCATCGCCCGGTAGTAATCATTACCAGCAACGCTGAGAAAGAACTTCCCGACGCTTTTCTCCGGCGCTGCGTCTTTCACTATATTGCTTTTCCCGATGCCGAATTGATGAAAGAGATCGTCAAGGTTCACCATCCGGATCTGGAGCAAAGACTTTTGGATGAAGCCCTGGAAGCCTTTTACTGGATCCGCAGTATCGATGGCCTGCAGAAAAAGCCCAGCACCAGCGAACTTTTGGATTGGGTTCAGGCCTTGGTGGTTGGGGGCATCAGCCCGGAGAAAATTTCTCGGGAGCTTCCTTTCCTTGGAGTCCTCATCAAAAAAGATCATGATTTTAATGCTGTCCTTCAGCGTTTACACAGTAGAGGGGTACAGAGAAAAAGCTCGGGGGCTGGAATTCTGCGCAGTTGGTAGGCTGGGGAGAGGGAAGCTATGTTTATCGATTTTTTCTACCTGCTAAGAAATTACGGAGTACCGGTTTCCATTACGGAATGGATGACCCTCATGGAAGCGCTGGGAAAGGGCCTGGCCGCGTCCAGCCTGATGAGCTTTTATCATCTCGCCCGGACGGTGCTTGTAAAAAGCGAAGCGCATTTTGACCGTTATGATTTGGCCTTTGCCAGTTACTTTACCGGAGTGGAAACCCCTATCGAATTAACGGAAAAAGTACTTAAATGGCTGGAAAATGCGCTCCCTCCCCGGTTTATTTCCCCCGAGGAGCGCAAGCAGTTCCAAAAATGGGATCTGGACGAATTGCGCCGCCAGTTGGAGGAGAGACTCCGGACGCAAAAAGGGGAGCATCACGGCGGGGGGAACTGGATCGGCACGGGCGGCACCTCCCGTTTTGGCCATTCGGGGTATAATCCTGCAGGCGTACGCCTTGGAGGCCAATCTGTTAATAAATCTGCTGTCAAAGTCGCTGCTGAGCGCCATTTTCGGGGTTTTCGCACGGATGAAACTATTGGTGTAAGGCAGTTTGAGGTGGCCTTGCGCAAACTGAGACAGCTCAGCACCAAAGTGGATGGCCCGAAAGAAGAGCTTGATATTGACGAAACGATCAAGGAAACCGGAGAAAAGGGCGGTCTACTCCAACTGGTCTGGTCCAGAGGGCGTAAAAACATGGTTAAAGTTGCCCTGATTATGGACTCCGGCGGTTCGATGGTACCCTATCTGCGCATCTGCAGCCAGCTTTTTACAGCTATAAACAGGTCCACCCACTTTAAAGATCTGCGCTTCTTTTTTTTCCACAACTGTGTTTACCAGCATATCTATCTGGACCCCTCGTGTCAGGTAAGAAATTCTATAAAGACGGAAGACTTTTTGCGTTTGCTGGGGCCGGAATACAAGGTCATTTTTTTGGGGGATGCCAGTATGGCCCCCAGCGAGCTGCTTATGGTAGATGGTGCAATTGATTGGTACTATTCCAACCCTGAACCCGGTATTGTCTGGTTGAAGCGTATTGCAGACCACTTTAATCATTCCGTCTGGCTGAACCCTATTCCCGCGGCTTACTGGAATCGCACTTTCGGCTCCTATACCATTAATTTGATCAGGGAAGTTTTTCCCATGTATGAACTGACCGTTGAGGGGCTGGAGGGGGCCATTAAAAAGTTGATGGTGCGCAAATAAAGAAAGAATGAAAGACTAAAAGGACAAGTAAAAGTAAGTCATTACTATAAAAACGTAACCGGGGATAATGTAGTTAAGTTTATTATCCCCGGTTTTTTTATTGGCAACAAACCCCTTAAATATTTGGCCGTTTACGTAAAGTAAAACAAAGGGCTGCAGTCCGCGTCATGTATTTCTTATAATGAAAATAGGAGTTGAGGGATTTGTTGAAAAAGATTTTTGCCGTTTTCCTGGCGTTTGTTTTTTGTTTAACCATGGGCATGGGCAGCGCAGCTTTTGGAGCAGGGAAGACTGAAAAATGCAGGGATTACTTGGTAGCGGGATCTTCCTGGAAAATACCTCCTGGGCAGTTGAAAAAAATAAGTAAAGAGGATTGGCAAACTTATAGCGGGTTAAATATTCAGGTAAAAGAAAAAGAAAAGGCAAAAGGAAAAGAAAAAGTTGAGAAAAAAGAAGCTAAGGATAAAATTAAAAAGGAAATTAAATTAAAAGTAAATGGCAAACCTTTTTTTCCGGATCTGCCCCCTGTTATTAAAGAAGGAAGAACGCTGATTCCGGTCCGTGCAGTTATCAACGGGCTCGGTGCCTCAGTAGAGTGGGACGGCGAAGAAAGAAAAATTATTGTCAGCAAAGGGGATATAACTGTTGAACTCTTCATTGATGAATATGTGTTTTACATTAATGGGAAAAAGAAGGAACTGGATGTTCCGGCACAGTTGATCAGCAACCGCACGTTTGTGCCCCTGCGCTTCCTGGCTCTGGCCTTGAATATTAACGTCAATTATGACGAAGA
Source organism: Bacillota bacterium (assembly GCA_012728375.1). Classification (GTDB taxonomy): domain Bacteria; phylum Bacillota; class Dethiobacteria; order DTU022; family UBA8154; genus DUNV01. The sequence goes on from JAAYFF010000073.1 coordinate 7,558, forward strand.
GAATGATGAAGTAATTATCGGGGATGAAATTTTGGAAAGCTTTACCATAGGCGGAAAGGATGTTCTTGCTTTGGAAGGCGTAAGCGTTCAAAGCCCGGGAGAGGCAGGGGCGACGCTTAAAATTGACGATTTTATTAACTTTGGAAATATCTCTATAAAGCCGGCCGACGAAGAGGCATCGATTACCGTTTTTCTCAACGGCTCTGTCGTGGAAAAAGAAGACCTTGCCGCACAGGCTGTTGAAGACGGCGATGTTATTCTGGCTATCGTTACAACTACTCGTGACAACAAAACAGTTACCTATTATTACAAGGTAACTGTAAGGGGAATTCCATCAGCTTCTTTCAGCTTTGTCGGGCCTTATAACCTGACGGAAACGGACCGGGATGTCTCCGGCTTTGCAGTTACCGTCAAACAAGTTACCAACATTGAGGAAGATGTTAAATTAAGGTACCTTTTAAAAGTAGCTGAAGGAAACTTAAACGGCAAGGTCGTCCAATACGGGGATCCGGCGGAAGGCATTTTTATAATTGAGGACGGGGGAGCGTATTTCGGCCCGCAGGCCGGTTTTACCCTGGAGGAGTTGCCGCAGCTAAAAGGCGCGACCGGCATTACAACTCCTTTGACTATTAAAAATGGGCTTTCTCAGGGAGTTTATAAGTTTACCGTCAGCCTCGTAGATCTTGACGGCAATGTTCTGGTGTCATCAGGCCGGTTTTCGATAGTTGTCGGCCTCTGATACTAAGCGCAGGCTTCGAAATACTTTTGGGAGGCGAGGACCCCGTTTCGGGGTCTTTTTATGTACAAAACTATAATTTAAACTGAATGTCACTTAAACAGATGAACCGGAAGAAAAGTATGTCAATAAATTATAATAGGTAACTAAACCAAAAACGGAGGTATTTGCCGTGCAGTCTTTATACGCCGCATTTTTAAATTTCAAAATGCTGTTAAACTTAATCGGAGGGGGTATCCTGGCTTTAATCGGGGGTTGGGATACAGCGCTTAAGGTACTGGTTATTATGGTTGCCATTGATTACATAACAGGGGTGAGCGCAGCATGGTACGAGCGCCGTCTGGACAGCAACATAGGTTTATGGGGAATATCAAAAAAAATTTTTCTTTTCATACCTATCGTGATAGCTTACTGGTTGGATATTCTTTTGGGGAAAGAAGTATTAAGAAATTTAGCGATCTTTTTTTACATTTCCAATGAAGGGCTTTCCATTTTGGAAAATTTGGCAAGGTTGGGAGTGAAGATCCCGGACTTTCTTATGAAAGCCCTTGATCAGTTCAAGAATAAGCATGCAAAAGGAGAGGCTTCGACAAAAAAAACTGCAATATAAAGAATTCCTGAACATTTAGCATATTGGGCGGGCGATTAATTATGAAGTAAAATGTCATATGCCAAAAAAATTTATAAATATAGGTGACTTTCGCAACAGAAAGTAGTATTATTATATTGGTATTTTGTACTTGTTAGCGTCTACCCTCCAGGAAACGGCCGAATCCCATTAACATGATGTGGTTTAATTTTTAGAGAAAGATGAAGAAAGAAGGCGATATAAATGATTGTTTCACCTTTGCTGGAAAAGACACGCTTGATTAACAGCATTCTTCAGAAAAGTTCGGGGAGATACATTGACTTTCAAGAAATCTCCCAGGTGCTTTCAGAAGTAATTCAGTCCCAAGTTTATATTATAGACCAGGAAGGAAATATTTTAGGCTATAAACTATTGGATGAATTTGAATGCGATGTTTTGCTTGATACGGTGGTTAGCAAGGGACGGTTTCCGGAGAGGTATAACGATTTCCTCTTAAAAAGTGATGATCTGAGATACAATTTGAAACAAAAAAAACCGGTGTGCGCTTTTGTGGAGAACCTGCAATGCAAATTTCCTGAAAAGTACGTTACAATTATTCCCATTATCGGCGGGGGTAGACGCATGGGCACTCTGCTTTTAGCCCGCTTTAACGATGTTTTTGTTGAAGATGATTTAATTCTCGCTGAAAGAGGAGCGGCCGTTGTCGGTATGGAATTTTTGCGTGAGGAAACGGACAGGTTGGAGCAGGAAGCGCGCCATAAAGCTGTAGTCAAGCTGGCTGTAGGTACGCTTTCCTATTCAGAAATGGAAGCGGTTCAACAGATGTTTAAGTCCATTAACAGCGATGAAGGCTTCCTGGTAGCCAGCAAGATTGCAGATGAGATCGGCATTACGCGCTCGGTCATCGTCAATGCCTTGCGCAAGCTGGAAAGCGCAGGGGTTCTGGAATCCCGATCTCTGGGAATGAAAGGCACTTATATCAAGGTGCTGAATCCCTATCTTTTTGAGTATCTGGGATAAAAAAATTATATAACTGCTCAGAGGTTAATCATTGGAACCGTCTCGCGATAACAGATTATCTTTTAGACTGAGCAGTTACAAAATTATTTAATTTTATTTCTGCAAACCGCTTGTAAATTTTCTTAATCCATGCTATAATTCAAAGCCGTGGGGTAAAATTGGAGAGCATCAAAGGGCGCTGTAAGGGGCCACAGGAGCAATAGGCCCAAGAGAAAAGAAAAAAAAGTATTGACACAGCGCAAAAGAAATGATAAGATAGAAAATGCTCTTCAAAAAGAGTTCTTTGATAACTAAACGAGGTAAGAAGAGGAGTCTTTTGTCAATGACTTCGATTTTAGCCTGTATTGATTATGTTAGAAGCGTAATCGAAACAAAGCGTTAAAACAAGCTGGGAAGAACTTAG
>JAAYFF010000074.1 GCA_012728375.1 Bacillota bacterium
CCCTGCGCATGGTATAATTGCTAATCCGACGGGCATGAACATTAATCATGTTTTCCGGAGCCGCCCCGTCGGTGGAGTTAAATGACCATGCGCAGGGTGGCTGTCAAGGCCGCCGGAATAGCTTTGAAAGTAGTTGCTCAGTTTAGGATGTCAATTTTCATACCATAAAATGGTATAAATGGAGGCAGGGGTGCTCTAAAAATTAACTTCCGTTTGCTACATTTTTATCTTGCCAAACACACCGAAAAATTCCCCAGTGGGTGCTGTCGACCACTGTTCTTATGCGCCTCAAGGCCTTGCTGGACGCCTTGGAGCGAAGGTTTGATTTTACCGAGTCGTGCCTGCCGGCGCCGCGGGGCAGCGTGTTGTGGTCCCGCTATCTGACCGCAAGCATAGCTGCCGCCCGGTTCCTGGAGGTGCCTTGCCGCTATCCCGACCTGCGGGATGACCGGGAATTAAAAGCGGCGATACATTTTACCCTGCGCAAGCAGCTGGCCGCACTGGAAAGCCAGCGCAACGCTGGACCGGTGGTCTTGCAGGTGATCAGCCTCTGTCAGAGTTTGCTGGAGCGGATGCGCGCTGTAGCCCCCAAGCAGCCTGCCGCGGTTGCCCTGGGTGCTTGGTACCGGGGTCCGGTGCGCACCCAGGTTTTCCGGGAGGGTCTGCAGGCGATTGAATGGACCGTCGATGACCGGGGGCTGGCTGGATTGGGTGACCTGCAAGGCCTGCCCTGGGTAATGCCGACGGAACCATATTTCCGAACTTCGGCGGGCGTTTTTCCTTTAGCCGTGAGGAATGCGAAGCAATCGTTATGGGCTCAACCATGCCCATGGGTAATCTTAAGCCAATCTTCCCCTGTCCTGCAGGAGGTATAAGCCTTTCAAGTATTCCCGAATTACTCCAAATCTACGGCAAAGATGTTATTTTTTAGTTGGAGGAGGGCTTTTTCAGCATGGACCAAATTTATTAGAAAATATTAGCTACTTCAGAAAAATAATTGTGTGATTGATTTACAAAATAGGTATGATAAGGGGACGGGTACTTGACAACAAAAAGTTAACAATAACCCGCCCCCCTGTGTTAGCCTAGATCTCGTTTACAACTATCTCTCCACCGTCCAGGATTATATTTACTCTATTGGTGCCTTCACCCCATTTGAGGTGCCCTTCATATTCCGGCCCTCTATTGGTTTGCAGGCCGGACTTTTCTTTAATATCCCAGTTTACATTTCCCCCGAAGCTGCCCATGCCTCTTACCTGCGCGTCTATGGCCAGGTCGGAGGGACTGGCTGCCGTAATACTGACCGATCCCCCGCCCTTAATCAACCAGTTTCTTCCAAAGGCTTCGCCGTCAATATCCAGATTGAAATAACCGGGAGCGCTAATCTCCACCTCCACATCAGGAGGCAGTAGCAAGGTGTGCCGTATTTCCCTAACGCCCGGTTTAAAATCGCCCTCCCGGGTGGGGGATAAGAACTGCACAAAAAGGGTATTTCCTTCCCTGCGGGTTACAGCCCTGATTTGCTCCGCCAGCGCCCTGGCTTCTTCATTGTCTGCTGCTTTGACCACAGCCTCCCCAAAGACGACCACCTCGGAAGTGCTGCCCTTTTTAACTTCCAACATGTCTCTGGGGGCTGAGACCACTACTTTCTCCACACCCTCATCCAAGCTAATCTTTTGGGATGGAATATCGACGGGAATAATGCTGCTTTCCACCATCCAGGCAATCCTTCCGATAACGCCGGTTGAAGTCAGGGCGTACATTCCAATGCTGAAAAAGACCATGATCAAGATGATGAGAATGCTGAAAGCATCGTATTTTATTTTTGGCTGCTCCTCCCTGGCGGTATAGACCTGCACAAGTACCTCTGCACCGATTAGAACGAGTATCAACGGCCACCAGGTGAGCAGCATATCCAGTATGGTCACCTGCTTGAACTGGGCTGTCAGCATAACCACGCCCAGTACAATCATTAAAATTCCCAGAGACAGGGTCCCTACTCTCCATTTTCGCATTCTTCCAATACCTCCTCTCCTTCTCCATTGCCTTCAACACTGCCCTCTTTGCGCCCGCCGACAAGTATTCTTATACCGCCGGCGATAAACAACAGCGCAACGATCCCGGTCTGCAAGTAATTTCTTATCTCATAGGAAATCATTGGCGAAATGATTCTGTCAAATAAAAGCAGTGCACCGATGAGTATGAGTCCGTAACCAAGAAGCTTGGAACCGCTCCACCTGTTGCTGTTTTCTCCGATCAACTCAAGCAGCGAAAGATTATCCCCTTCGGCAGGAGTACCCCTTTCGGAGGCTTTGTGCAGGGCATCAAACATGCTGTAAAACCATATTACCGGTATGATGAACATGAACAACTCGATCCTCAGCCAGTCAATGAAGAAGAAACTGAAGAAAAAGAGAGTCATCAGTTCCAGACCCAGCTTCTGATAGCCCAGGTACATGTGCCCGGCACCGGGAATTACCGACAGCAAGCAGGTTATTATTTTTCTGTTCTGATCCCTTAATTTGTTGTCCGCCACTGCCGCTCCAATCCCCGGGCTCTCCCCTCCCCCTTCACTGGGGTTTAGCGTCAAACCGCTGTTAACCTTATCGGTCAGCGTCATGCTGTCTATAAGGGCAACGAACCACAGGACCGGCAATCCCAGCAAAAGTATCATCGGCCTGCCACTATGCATCAGGGTACAGAGCCCCAGCACCGCCACCACGCCCGCCGCAGCGGCTCCCATGAAGATATAACCTCTGTTAAAAAGGCCAAGATATATATGACTTAGCCCCGGTATGACTGACAGAATAAACACTACGAACTTGCTTTTACTGTTCAATCCAAAACCTCCTCACCCTTTGGTTTCATCGTATCTAGAAACATTACTGTACTGTTCATCAGTTTTTCCGACCATCCAAATTCAATTATTCCCTGGTTACCGGCCCCCGAAGAAGCAAATATTTCCATGTCCGCTTTGGTTATTTCGGGTATTATCTCGGCAAAACCCTCAAAAGCTCCCGCAAACATAAAAAATAATGTCAGACATGCCGCCGCGAAGTAGTAGAAGATGTCTCTCCTTTTGGCTTTTTCCCTTTGCTTTGCCTCCATACCCTCTATCCTTTTCATTACACCGTAAGTAAACCGCGGATGGAATTCAATGACGCCACCGGCCTCACCCTCTTCTGAGAAAAAGGATAAATACTCACTCACACACTGTTCGCATGTAAGCAAATGCTCCTCCATAGCTCCGCACTTTTCCTCTTCCAGGGTTCCTTCCAGAAAAGCCTTCCATTCCTCCCGGCTATAATGGACCATCTAATCTTCCCCCCTCCACTGTTCCTTTAGTTTCTGCCTTGCCCTGTACAGCCTTGTCTCCACCGTCTTCAGGGCAAGGCCCTCCTCATCCGCTATCTGGCGATAGCTCTTGCCGGAGAAGTAATACTTTTCTACTACTGTTCTATAACCGTCGGGTAGCCGGCTGCAGAGGCTTCGAATCCTTTGTGCGTCTTCTTGCCTTATCAACGTATCCTCCGGACTGCCCCGTTCTCCCTGGGCCGCCGGGTTTTCCTCCGCCGCGACCAGCCTTTCCTTCTCCGCAATCTTCTGCTGCTTTCTTTTCCAATCTATCGCCTTGCGGACGGCAATCCTGCCTATCCAGGTCCTGAAACCCTCGAACCTGTAACGGGGTAAAGAAATGTAAACCTGTAGGAATACGTCCTGGGCAATGTTCTCGGCATGGAAACTGTCTCTTGTAAGATTTAAAACAATAGCGAATACGTATTTTTTGTATTTGTCCACCAGTTGCTCGAAGGCGGCTTTATCTCCCGCGGCCGCCTGTTTTATTAACAAATCCTCAGGTTTCATCTCTCCCCCCCTTCCCGCTAAACCTTCGCGACACTGTCCAGCAATCAGGGACCTTCATTTATATAGACGGAGTAATTCACTTTATCCCTTCAAAATCTTCAACATCTTTTTTTAATTGTACACCTTTCTTAACAAGAAAAACCTGAGAAAAACCTGCGCGCACCATGCCTGCCCTTAAAAAAAATAGTCCCTTACATCTGAAGCAGCTCTCCGGCAGAGAATACGGTGACCGGTATTAATATTTTGGCAAGTGCATATAAGTACATTGAAATTGCAACGATAACCTGAGTTTATAATCGGAATCTGAAGAAAGCGGGACGTTAAGATGGTTTTAGTGAAGCAGTTAAGCCTTAGTAATGAAGAAGAAACGCATGATTTTTTAGCTATCCTGGAAAACAGCTTAGAAAAAAAAGATTTACAATGGTTAGAATGGAAATATTTGAAAAACCCCTATATTGATGAACCTCTGGTGTTTGGAGCTTATGATGAAAAAACCAAGAAAATAGTTGGAATCAGGCCTTTTCTCCTTTGCAGATTGGTTGTGGGAGATAAAATACTTAATGCCGCGCAACCCTGCGATGCAGCAGTGGGACATGCTTACAGAAGGCAAGGCATTTTTGAAACCATGAATAAGCATGCTGTTAACGAGTTGAAGGAAAGAGGTTACTTACTTTGTTTTAATTTTCCAAACTCTAATTCCATGCCCGGCTTACTGAAATGTGGCTGGCAAGATACTGCTTTAGTTGACGAATCTTTTTGTTTTAGAAGTTTTTCGGAGGTGGTAAGAAAAAAAACCGGAAAAAAGCTTCTTTCTTTTTTGAGCTTGCCGCTAGCTTTAAAGTGGAACAAGGTTAATTATGCCGTTCAACAGCTGCGCTTTTTTAGGGGAAATAATCTCACAATCCAAAAAGAAGGAGATGTAAGCGAAGAATTTGAGCTATTATGGCAAGAAGTGGCGAAAAACATGATTCGCGTGGAAAGAAGTGCCCAATATTTGCGTTGGCGCTTTCTGGAGCGACCGGATAAAACTTACGAAATCTGATCTGTTCGAGATAAAAATAAGAATGAATTGAGTAGTTATATAGTATTTACTTTATCTAATCGCTGGGGATCCCTCGAAGGGCAAATCGTTGATTTCCAATATAGCTCTCAAAAAGCTTTTTTCCAGTTGCTCGGTCATGTGTTAGAAATAATGACTGAAGAAAAAGAATGCCGGTTTGTAAGCATCTGGGACTTCACAGAAAAAGATTTATTTGAACAGTTGAAAAAAATTGGTTTTGTCAATAGAAGCAGATTCCCTTTTCGATATTTTGTTCCCCAAAGAAAAATGCTGGTTAGGGTAAATGATCCTGAATTGCCGGAGCCTTCTTTTTTTTATAATCCTGCAAATTGGTCTCTTCGGGCCTGCGATCAAGATATTTACTAAATGAAAGGAGGGAAGAAACATTTCTGGTTTATTGAAAAAAGGGATTTTTACGATAAGCCTCGATACTGAATTAGCTTGGGGTGTAGTCGATACGCCGAAAAATTTAATGAAAAATTTAAAATATTACAAAAAATCAAGAGAAGTAATTGATAAGCTCCTTCTCCTTTTTCAGCAATACGAAATTTCGGCAACTTGGGCTGTAGTAGGGCATTTATTTTTAGATACCTGTAAACCGGTAAACGGGCAAAAGCATCCGGAAATACTGCGAAGCAATTACCCGCGGTCTAAGAATGACTGGTTTGTATGGGGGGTGGCTATTACGTCAGTAATACCGTCATTCACTGCCATTTTTGCCATTTCAACGGATTCTTCAATGCTTCGTGCCCCGTCATCCAGCCCAGGTAAAATATGGCAATGCGTATCGACCATAACCATGCCTCATTAAAAATACAAATTATTTGTAATAATAGTCCTTCCTTTGCGATCTTTCGTAATTTAAAACAACACCAATCAGTCTGGCATTAACATGCTCCAACATATATTTGGCCTGTTTTACGCTTTCGGAATGGGTGCTGCCCAGTTTTATAATCATTACAACTGCATCTGCATATTTGGCAAGAATTTGTCCGTCCGTTACAGGCAGGATCGGCGGGCTATCAAGCAAAATCGTGTCATACTTTTCCTTTAACTGCCCCATTAGCTCTTTAAACCTTTCCAAATCCAGCAATTCGGAGGGATTGGGCGGTACCGGCCCGCTGGGTATAACATCAAGATTGGGTTGTTTTGTTTTTACAATAACCCGGTCAAGATCCAGTTCTCCTGTCAATATGTCCGTTATCCCGAAATTGTTGGCAATAGCAAAAATTTTATGAATGAAAGGTTTGCGCAAATCACAATCCATGAGCAGTATCTTTTTATTTTCCTGGGCCATGGCCACAGCCAGGTTGGCAATAATTAAACTTTTGCCTTCCTTAGGCATGGTACTTGTGATCTGTAATGCACGAATATTTTTAGTAAGCAGCATATAACTGACATTAGTCCGGAGCGTGCGAAATGCTTCTGCCTGAGGTGATTTCGGCATATCTAAACAAACAAGCTGCTCTTTTTTCTGCGGAAACTTTGCAATAATGCCTAGAAGCGGCAAACCAAATATTTCACTGGTATAGCCCTGCAGCTTAACCGTTTTATCCATCATCTCCAAAAAAATGGCCAGGAAGATACCTGCATTAAAAACTAAGAAGAACATTATCACCATATTTATTAAAGGTTTGGGGCTCACTGGTTTCGGATTTTCCTCCAACCTTGCCTCATCCAGTATGGAGACGTTTTCTACTTTCATAATCTCGGAAAGATTGTCTCGAAAAGATTGGGCAAAACTGTTGGCAATCCTCACAGCCTGCAGAGGATCGGAGCTGGTTACAGTTATGGCGGTAATTAAAGTATTCTTTATCCCAACCACTCTTACTTTTTTTAATAATTCCTCCACGGAAATATTCAGGTTCAAACGCGAGATAACGTCCTGGGCAATCATTCTGCTTTTAATAATTTCCGTATAAGTTGTGACCAGTTTTTCATTGGCAATTATTTCGTTGTAAGTTATTTCTTTTAAAAGATTGATGGGCTGCACCAGCAAAGTGGTTGTGGCCTCGTACTGCGGTCTTAGAACATAGAAACTGATCAAGCCGGTACCTGCAACTGCTACAATAGTTGCGATGATAATGACCGGCAATCTCCTTTTAATTATTTTTAATAAATCGGATAGGTGAAGGTTCATTCGGAATCCCTCTCATTATTTAGTGGTATCCAAGGCAAGGCCAAAAAGAGCCAAAAATGCCTCCAGTGCAATGTATCAATAACCAGACTGCTTAACAGAATACCGGCCAGAGTAGCTGTAACTATATTGGAAAACCTGCTGTTTTCGCCGAAAATATTTAAACTGTGCCTGATGGATCTGAGAAGCGTCAGCACAACAAAGTAGAAAAATGAAAGCATGCCTAACACGCCATTTTCAGTGAGCACCCTCACGTATGTATTGTGTGTTGCATAGTTAAAAATTTGTTCCGATAAACCCGGGCCTATTCCCAGCGGCCTTTCCATCGCCATTTTCAAGGATGCCAGCTGCGTTCCAAAACGGTCGCTATCATATTCTTGAAGTCCTGCCCTCATGAATAATAAATCATTTACCTGCGGCTGATTTAAGATGATGAAAATAAAAGGCAGCACAAAGATGACCAAGGCTAATATTGTTGTTATCCTTTTTTTTAAAGAAACAGCGGATGGCAAGGAAAAATACAGTAATAGGGAAATTAAATAATGCCCCATTGCTGCGCGGGAAAAGCTCAGCAATACGCCCAAGGTTAAAAGAATGACGGCGATAACGCCATAAGCTCTGACGAGAAAGTCCCGCTTGTTTTCAAAGAGGTATATTCCATATAAAACCGCGGGAATAAGAAACGGCCCGAAAACATTTGCATCCTTAAAGACGCTTGAAACCCTCATATTGCCGTATTTCAAGAAAAACTCAGCCCATGGAATCCATCCGAAGTAAGCAAGGATACCGACGAATGCTGCCAACAAAGCTGCAAACATGTAGCCGCGAAAAATAATATTCAAAATCCTGCTGCCAAATGTCTGTAAAAGTCCCACTAAAAAAAACCACGTCACCAGCAAATAAAAAGTTACCCCCAAAAACCATAGCGCCCTACTCAAATAGGCAAAGGAAAAAAAAAGAGATAATAAATTGGCACTAAGAAATATCCCCATTAAAAAAAAAGGTATTAATACATAATCTTGAAAAGATAGAAAGGAAAAAGCAATTGCAACGGCAAATAAAAGCACAAAAAGATAATCATGAGGCGAGGGCTCTATGGCAACAAAAGAGCTTAAAGCCATCCATAGCCACATCAACCTAAAAAAAGCAAGCCGCGGACTTTGCATTTTAATAGTTCTTCCTATCCCTTAACGCTACCGTTCTTCTTGTAAAAGCAAACGTATGGTTTTCAATATTATCTTTAGATCAAACCATAAGTTTTGTTTGGCAATGTAATCCAATTCAACTTTTACTCTCTGCGGATAACCCACCCTGTCTCTGCCCGATACCTGCCAATAACCGGTCATACCGGGCCTTACGCTAAAGAATATTTTTTTATTATCCCCGTAGTGCTCAGCCTCTTCCTCAATAACCGGCCGCGGACCCACAAGGCTCATCTCTCCCAGCAAAACATTGAAAAGTTGGGGAAGTTCGTCAAGGCTTGTTTTCCTTAAAAAACAGCCTGTTTTACTTATTCGCGGATCTCTGTGCAGCGGCAATGTGTAATTATTTTGCTGATATTCCCGGTACAGAATTGGATCGTTTCGTAGCATTTCTTCCGCATTTTGCACCATAGTTCTAAATTTATAGATATAAAAAGTATTACCGTTTTTGCCCATTCGCTTTTGCTTAAAAATGGCAGGACCCGGATCAGTAGTTTTTATTAGTATGTAAATCAGAAGAAAGAGCGGGGCAAATACAACTAAGCCTACCAGAGCCCCAAGAATGTCTATGAGCCTCTTCATCCCTGCTCCACCCGGGATATTATTCCTTAGTCAATTAATATTCAGTTCGCCGGCATCTCAATACTTTTTTTAAAAAAAGAAAACCCGGCTTTTGCAGCAGGGTTTTCTCTAATGAGCTTTTTTGCCCTTTTAGCGCAAATTTAATTATTCTTTAAGAATACCTAAAAAATAAATATTAGCCAATTCAGTTGCTACCTCTTCAACTGTTAACGCTCCTTCAGGTTTATACCACCTTAAACACCAGAATATCATGGAAAAAAAACTATATACAGCCGGGGCTAAGTTTGCCGACTTCAGCCTTCCAAGTTTTTTAAGTTTAATTAACTCTCCTTTTACAAAATCATATGCTCTACGTTTTTCTATCCTAATTGCTTTCAATTGTTCCGGATTCAATCTTTTATTTTCCTGCACGACAATAGATATTTCCTTTTTGTGTTCAATGACATGCTTTAGCAGGTTCTTTAACATCAGCCTTAGATTACATTGGGGATCGCCCCCTTTGCAAACGGCACTTAAAGTATCATTAAATTTTTTTAGCGAGCTGATAATAATAGAAAAAAGTATCTCCTCTTTATCCTTAAAAAAATAATAAAGGCCGGCTACGCTTAGTTCCGTTTTATTAGCAAGTAACCTTATCGGTGTATTGTCATATCCGTTCTCGGAAAAAAGTTCAACAGCTGTTGCAATAATTTGTTCTTTCCGATTACCAACAGATTCATTAAGATCTTTTACATTCTTAGTGTTAGATTCTATGATAATCACCCCAATCTTTGTAATTAATACAATAGTATTTGCAGCCGGCGGCAAGTCCTTTAGTTTTACTGCAGGGAAAAACCCTAGCGGTTAACCCGTTTTATTTACAAGCTTGAAATTTGATGAAATCTTTTTTATTCTTACTTCAAACAAAAGCATTATTATGGTAAGCAATAGTCCAAATCCGCTTAACAAAATCCAACTGCTCGTGATAGGTTCTTGAGACGGAACAAGTAAAGCTATTCCGCTGACAGCAAATAAAAATCTGCGAATTAAAGGAACAGGCTGATAAAAATAACCAACCAGCCCGATGCCGAGAGAGAATATGCCCAAAATAGCGGTTATCGTGGATAAAACTATTACCAGAAGGCTATTGCTTAACAAAAGGAGCGCTGGCGAATAAACGAATAAAAAAGGTAAAATGTAAGCCAATACGCCCAGGCGCATTGCATAAAGGCTCGTTTGGTTGGGACTGGCCCCTGAAAGGGTTGAAGCGGCAAAGCAGGCCAGAGCAACCGGCGGCGTGAAATTAGAAACCATAGCAAAATAGAAAATAAACATATGAGCTGCCAGAGGAACCACGCCAAGCTGTTCCAGGGCCGGGGCAACCAGAGTAGCCACCAGCACATAAGCCGGTACCGAAGGCATCCCCATACCCAGGATAATTGAGGCTGCTGCTGCAAGGATAAGAAGCAGCAATAAATTGCCTCCGCCAAGAGAAACCAGAAGATATGCAAGATTGTAGCCTAAACCGCTGGAATTCGCAATTCCTACGATTATTCCAGCTCCGCAAATGATAATACTGATATTAAGCAACATTCTGGAAGTATTCTCCAGTGCGGATAAGAGACGTTTTAAAAAATCTTTACGACTGCTCCTGGCCATCAAGAGGATAGGCACGGCAACAAAAGAAGCCACAACACCGGCAGTGCTGGGGGAAAGGCGGATAACCATCAACAGATAAACAAGGACAAGTATACATGGGATAACGACCCATGCTTCATGTAAATTTTTTCTTGCTTTTAAAATGTCACTTACCGGCAATCCCCGTAAACCTTCTTTTGCAGCATGCAAATCTACTTGAATAAAAAAAACAGCATAAAAGAGCAACGCCGGTACAATAGCAGCGATTGCCACAGAGGCATACGGAATGCCCAAATATTCTGCCATTAAAAAGGCAGCTACGCCCAAAACAGGCGGCATAATATTTCCTCCTGATGAAGCAACGGCCTCAATTGCCCCTGCCATCGCAGGCGAATAACCTGAGCGAATCATCAGCGGGATGGTAACAGACCCGGAAATTAATACATTGGACATGGAACCGCCGCTAAGGGTACCGAGAAGACTGGAGCCGACCACAGCAGCTTTAGCGGCACCTCCGCGATAACGCCCAAAAATCGTTAAAGCAATGTTCGTAAGATGATTTCCTCCCTCAAACGAGATCATACATTGGCCGAACACGATAAAAGCTAGGGCAATGCCGGCAGCCAGATTAATAAGGTTGAGCATACTGTTGGGATCTAAATAGATATAGGTCACAAGCCTCTCCCACGACACGGGAAGGCCTTGCAGAGGTGACGGGAAATAAGCTGCCAAGCACCCATAGCATATGAAAAAGGCTATTACGCTGACCAGTACCCACCCTGCAAAACGGCGTATTCCTTCCAAAATGAGCAAAATCATTATGCATCCCAGGACAACCCGTTCAATTGTCAGTTGTCCAAGATCACGGGCAACTTGCGGATAATAAAACATAATGTAAAGACCTACCGACAAACCTGCCATCGCCAGCAACGCATCATACCAGGGAAGACGGTTCCTTGGAGATCGCCTTGAAGCGGGGGTAGATAAAAAAAAGCCGGCAAAAACGAGAGCCAAAAAAAGCCCAATATACTGCTCCGTATAGATGTACAATTTAAGATACATATGCACATTCAAGATAAATAAAATCCCTATTATTGGAATTGAAAGCAAGATAACTCTTTGCAGAAGACCCAGCCTCCCCGGCAAAAAACGAAAACATTTCTTATCCTTTTTCACTTCCCCGTTATTTCTTAATTTTTTATTTTTTGTGAACATCATAATGACTTCACACTTCTTTCCATTAAATTAGAAAGAGGCAAATTAGGCCTACCTTACCGCTCTAAAAGTTTTTTTTGGTTCTCCTCAGCTTCCGCATTCCATAATCCCTTCTCCTTCCAAAAACGTACCGCGCCTTCATGAAAAGGAGCATGGGGAGCCGGGTCAAACATAGTTTCTTTTTTCCATTGTTCCAGGAAACCTCCTTGCAACTGGATTTCCTCATCATTTTCATAAATAAGCTTCGTAATTTCGTATGCAGCATCAACGCTAAGCTTACTGGAAGCAATCAGCCAAAACGGATAAGAAATTATCGTAACATCCTCTTTGACTATGCCTGAAGGTTCCTGGAGAAATATATACGCAGAAGGCTGATGTTTCTGTAATATTTCAACTAATTCCGCCGGAGGGTTGTCGGCTTGCTCAGGAGGCAAATCGCCAAAATTTAAAACATGCAAGGAAGTTGCAGCATTAACCTCTATATTGGAAGCTCCGGTGGGCGTACCCCCAAAAGCTGCATCTACCCTGCCTTCCTGTAAGGCACGAATAGCTGAATTAGGGTCCGGTACAGGCACTATATTTACATCATCCCAAGTAAGGCCGCCGGATTCTAAACCGGCAGTGACAAGGGCAAGAACAGAGAAGTTGCTCCCATATTCTCCCGCGACTCGCTTACCGCGCAGATCCGCTATTTTTTTAATACCCGAATCCTCCCTGACAATCAGGGGAATAGTTGGGATATCATGCCCCCGCAACAAAACGCGAACATTTTTATAAGGTTTGGCATAACCGGCTTCGCCCATATATGCCCAGCCCACATCATTCCCCGTTTGCAAAGCAAGTAACAGCTCTCCGGTTTCTATGAGAGGAATGAATGCAATTGACCCTGCATATGGTTGAACTATTACCCTCATCGGAGACAAATCGCTAATGACTTTCGCAAGACCGGTTCCGACAACATACGTATGCCCTCCGGTAGGCTGCGTTCCAATCCCAATCGTTGACGGCAGATCATTGGATAACCCTAATGCTCCTTTTTTTTCTCCATGGCATCCGCCAAGAAAGAAAACCAGAACGGATACCACTAAAAAAACAAACACATGGTGCCTTTTCAACAAAGAAAACACCTCCTGAAAATCAAAACCCTCTTTTCCTTCAAGCTGCGGGAGCAACTTAAAGGTTTTTCCATCCCCCCGGCGACTTTATCCGGTTTCTTAAGTCCGGCAAAAAAGTTTGGCTACCTTGTTAAAATCGTGGGGAAGAATATCAGGAACTGACATTCCTCCCCCAAGCTTTCCGAAAAATTTTGGCCTATATTGACCTTGGGCAGTCCCTTGGCCCCTTCACGACTATCCTTTTTCCAGGCCCCTGTTGCTTAAAACAGCAACAATTTCTTCCGCTGTTCTTACCCGGGCTATTTTGGGAAAAACCTTTTTGAGAAAGTAGTCGTCATCTTCCGGCATCATCGTTGCACAGCAATCGCTAAGAACAATAACGCGCAGGTCCCGTTCCCGGGCTCCCCGTACTGTATTTGCCACGCAACCATCTGTGACAACGCCGCCCATAATTACTGTATCTATGCCCCGGCATCTTAAGATCAGTTCTAGATCGCTATTATAGAAAGCATTGGCCCTGCGTTTCCACACGACATGCTCTCCGGAAGCCGGCGCAAGTTCATCAACAATTTGGGCACCGACAGTTCCTTCAATGACCGTATCATCTGGAAGAAAAGGAATCCCCTGCAACATCCAATCTGTAATATTGGGTATTACATCACTGTGATCCCTTTTATGCACATGGCAGGCATATACTACGGGCATTCCAACCTGACGCGCCGCTGCAGCGACCTTTGCAGTATTTTGGATTATCCCCTTGGCTTCGCCCATTTTTGTAACATTCCTAAAAGGTTCTTTTTCTGCTTTAATAAGATCATTTTGCATATCAATAATCAGCAAGGCAGTCCTCTGTAGGTCAAACTTTGTTTCCAGCACTTTCTTCTCCTCCCGGTGGTGCTACACAACTTTTCCCTTTGTTTCAGGCCCGAAAATCCCGACAGCCAATGCACCGAAAATGCAAAGGCAGGCTGCAAAAACCATAACAACAGAAGTGGCGTACCCGGCGGCTAAGATATATCCTACAATTGTGGGCCCCAGAAAAGAGCCGACCCGGCCGCACGCCTGGCAGTACCCCCTGCCGCTGCTGCGCAATCTCGTCGGCCACAATTCAACAGTAAACACCAAAGTGGCCATATTGTAGCCGTTCTGCGAAAACATATACATCAGCCCTGTCAGAATTACTAGGGCAAAAACCGCTGCCTGGCCATAAAAATATACAGTTATCGCCGTCAGAAGCGCCATTATTATGACACTTTTTTTCCTGCCAATGGTATCCACCATATAACTCACGAAAAAGAAGGCAGGAATACCGCCGAGGCAAATGAAAGAGACATATCCTATCGATTTAATTATTTCAAAACCTTTGAGAACCAACATCTGCGTCAGCCATAAACTCATTCCGTAATTTGCCATCATTTGTGCTACCATGAAAAATGTTACCAAAATTACATTTTTTAGATGATGTTTAGAAAAAATTGATTTTTCGCTTTCTTTAACATCGCCAATCATAACCTCTTTGTCAGGTTTAATCTCTACAGGTTCCGGCAGCGGCCGGCCAATACTTTTTTCTACCCCATTCTCAATTTTGCTCATAATTTTATCGGCCTCTTCATATTTGGCTTTGCTGCTAAGCCAGGCTGCTGATTCCGGAAGATATTTCCACATTACCAGGCCCCACAATCCAAAACATCCCACAACGATGAGAACGCCTCTCCAGCCTACGACAGGCAGGAGCAAATAGGTCAAAAGCCCTACCAATGCCTGCCCTATGACCAAAGACATGATCGCGGCATTGAGATATTTTCCGCGATAATTTGAGGGAACCATCTCGCCCAGGATCACTGAAGCCAGGGGCATCTGTCCCCCTAAACCTATACCGATCAGGGTGCGCCCGAAAAATAAGACGGGCAGGGACCAGGCTAAACCCATCAATATGCTGCCGATTCCCCAGAGCAACGAACATACGACGAGAACAGGCTTCCTTCCCACTTTATCGCCCAAAAAACCGCCAACAAACGCTCCCAGAAACATTGCGACAAAAATTATTGAGGAGAGGTATCCCAGGATAACAGGAGTCAGTTCCCAGTCCTGCCCCAAACTGGGCATTAAATATCCTATTCCCGTTAAGCTGAAAGATGCAAACATATACCCTAATAATACTATTCCGCATAATCTCATCAAATACGGAGAATTGCCGAGCCTCTCCAACCGGCTTGGTATGCTCACCTGCGGGCTTACAACGGTATTTACGCTCATTTTAATCCTCCTTTTTTATACACTTTTTTTATTTTATTATATTATTAATTATTTTTAATTGGGAGAATATTTTAAACACAAATATTACAAAAAAGTATATTTATCCTGTTTCTTTAAATTTTGAAAACTAAACGGTAAGTAAGCCGATTAAATCATTTAAGTCATCAACTTCTTCCAGATTTTCTACGATATTAATAATCTTTTCCCCATTGGCCTCAGATATTTTGCGGGAAAAAGATATATTTTCCATGAACTTTGTTTTGATTTCATCTACGGAAAGGGGGCTTAAAACCGGGTCGCCTTTAGCGCCTTTTACCCCGGAGATATACTCCTTGCCATCGTTCATTATTACTTTTAAGCAAGCTGTATTATTTTTAAGCTCATCTTCATTTAACTCTTCCAGAGCTATTTTTGCGCAAATTTTTGCAATGCGCTCGTCCCTGACATATTCTTCTTGAAAATGCTCCAATGTAATATTTTTTCTTAACAGAACATTTGCCACGCAATAGCGCATGTTAAAGCCCGCGCCTATTTGAGGAATATCGCCGACTGAAAACGGTTGGGAAACAAACATATGAAACATTGCGCGCGGCACTTTTAGAACGATATGCTCTATATCATCAGGTATGATGTCATAGTCTCTAACCAGATTAAGGGCACAATCTATAGCTGCATGATTGGCCCGGCAGCAAGGGTATGGTTTATAGGTAACTTCAGTATAGTAGCTCTTTCCCAAATCTTCAATTAAAATTTCGGGATTTCGGCATCCTTCTGTGTAAAGATTAAAATAACCAAATTTGCCGAGCAAGGCATCTTTTGGCCCGGTCCACCCAAATCTGGCCAGTTCTGCTGAAAAGATACCATTTCTGGCTGATAAGCCCTGAAGAAGTTTAAAACTGCTGGCTCCGTCCCAAATGGCTTCAAAACTGCCGGACAATTGATTTAAAACAATTCCAAAGGCATTTTGCAGTTGTTTTTTGTTTAACCCCAATAACCTTCCCGCAATTGCAGTGGCCCCTAACGCATTTACCGTTCCAACGTTATCCCATCCCAAAGTGAATCCGAAACCGGAAGCCGCCAATACCCTGCAGGCAACATCATCTCCAATTAGTAAAGCAGTGATTAATTCCTTCCCGCCGGCATTATTGGCTTCCCCGAGGGCCAAGGCTGTCGGGACTGTTGTTCCGCTGACATGGGAGGCAAGATTAACATTTTTAACTCTGGCTTGGGTTGCCTCAAAATCATATGATCTAGCCAGCACACTATTTACCATGGCCACATTATGGGCCGACGCCTTGCCGCCGCAGACGAAAATGGTTGCTTCTTCCCTGCCTCCCCAGGTTTTGATCAAATTAATTAATTCTGCATTTCCTGCGGCATTGACACCGCCTATCGCACACCCCAGAACATCAAGAATACGATATTTTGCATTCTCCAGATTTTCCTGAGCGAAATTTTGAAACGATGTATTGATAATATTATCCGCTATCAACTCAACATAAGTACTCACTTTTCAATTCCCCCAGTCCCAAGCCTTTTATTTTTCCAGATCAGCTTTGCATCAACTACCACCGCTTTATCCTCCTGCAAGATAATAGGATTCAAGTCCATTTGCTCAATATGTCCCCGTAATTTTTCTCCAAAATCAGAAACCTTTAAAAGCAGCTCAATTAACCCTTCACGATTAACCTTAGTCCCTCTGAATCCCTCTAAGAGAGCATGAGCTTTTAATTCGCCGAGCATGCCGTCCGCGTCAAGGCGATTAATGGGCACTTTCCGGAAAGCTACATCCTGATAAAGTTCGGCTAGGGTTCCTCCTATTCCGCACATGATCGACAGCCCAAAGGTGCTATCCTCAATTAAGCCGACAATGATTTCCACTCCCCCTGATTCCATTTGCTCCACGAGCAAATCTTGCTCCGGGAAACGCAGGCGCATTTTCTCTAAAACTTTATTTAACATCTCTTGATCCGTAATATTGAGTACTACGCCTTGAAGCTCCGTTTTGTGAAGCACATCAGGAGACCTTAATTTCACTACCACAGGAAAAGAAAAGGGGATCTCCCCATGCAACCGGCCTCCGGCAAGGACAACCGAGTCTGGAGTAGCTATCCCGCGCTCGCGCAGGAACATTTTTATCTCGTCTTCGGCCAATGGGATGCCGGGTTTAGGAATGCGGCCCTTTTCTTCGGTGCAGACCTTTGAATCAGTCATTTCCGGAAGCATTCCGATCCGGCGAAGGTATTCCGCCCGCTGATAAAGGACGTCTACCGCCTTCACCGCCCGCCAAAAGGAGGGAAAAACAAGCACTCCCTCCGCTTCCATGCGGCGCATTGCCTCAATGGTTAGGTCAGAACCCATCGTGGCAACGATAAGCTGCTTCCTGCCTTTCGCCCCCCAATAACAAAGCCTTTCTGTTAACTGTTCCCTTTGTGCGGCATGATACAGGATGCAGGGAATTATCACGTCCACATTGGGGTCGTCTTGCAAAATTTCCAGAGCAGAATCGTACATATCGTTGCTGGCCGCGGGGGTCAGGTCAATGGGATTTTGCACCGAGGCGTAGGGAACGGCCATCTTTGCCAGTTTGGCCTCGGTAAGGGGTTCAAATTTTGCAAGAGTCGCGGCAATACCGTTTTCCTTAGCTTCAACATAATCGGCGATCATTACTCCCATACCGCCCCCGCCGGTTAAAACTGCAACTCGACGTCCTGAAAGGGGTTTCCCGCGGGCAAGGATACGAACGGTGTCGAGAAGTTCCTCGTCATCATAAGCTCGAAATACGCCTGCTTGTTTGAGCACCCCTCCGGTTACCCGGTCTGATCCGGCAAGGGAGCCGGTATGGAGCGCTACGGCCCTGGCACCTGCTGAAGAACGCCCGGCTTTGACAAGCACTATTGGCTTATGGGGAGTAACTTTCCGGCAAATATTGAAAAATTTTTCCGCATCAGCAAAGCTCTCTAAATATAAACCAATAGCTGCAATGTGGGGATCTTCCGCAAAATACTCAAGTAACTCGTTTTCGTCAATATCAAGACGGTTACCGAGCCCAACAAAAGCTCCAAGGCCGACTCCGTAAAATGCTCCAATATCCAGCGCCCCCATAACACCGGATCCGCTCTGGGAAATAACGGCAATATTCCCGGGCCCCGGCCGCTTTAAATGGGTGGGAGGAAGAAAAATTGTGTCCAAGCGAAGCCGCGGGACGAGCACGCCCAATGTATTGGGACCAAGAAGACGGGTTTTTGTCCCGGCAATCGCCTCCTTTAACTTCATTTCCAATTTGCGCCCTTCTTCTCCAACTTCCCCAAAGCCTCCGGCAATGACAATTACTGCTTCTATCCCCCGTCCGGCACAAGCACGAACAGCCTCCGGCGTTAACCCGGCAGGAAGCGTAATTACAGCAAGATCCGGCACCTCCGGCAATTCTTCAAGATGGCGATAAATGGGAGAACCGAACAATGTCCCCCCCTTGGGGTTGATCCCGTAAACCCTCATCCTGCTGCCAAGAAGGTTTTTTGCCACCGTATTACCGGCTTTGCCTTCCTGTTCAGACGCACCAAAAACAACTACTGAGCTTGGATTTAATAGCTTGCTTAATCCATTTTTCATTGCTTAAGTTCTACTCCTTCCTCCCAGGTTTGGTAAGTTTCCTACCGTTTGAGCTTATATCCGGACTTTTCCCGATCCCAAGTATCCGATGTAACGCCTTCTTCGCGCAATTTAAACTTCTCAACGCGGTTAACAGCGTTCTTCGGAAGTTCCTTCACAAAGCGCACATACCGGGGAACCATAAAATAGGCCATTTCCCCTTCGCAATGGGCAATAAGTTCCTCTGGCGAAAGGGTTTGGCCCGGCTTTAGCACCAAACTCACCATCACTTCATCATCATCCGTAAATTCGGATTCTACTCCGTAAGCTGCAGATTCAAGGACAGCCGGATGGGAATTGATAACCCTTTCTACCTCAAAAGACGAGATATTCTCTCCCCTGCGCCTTATGGAATCCTTCTTGCGGTCAACAAAATGAATGTAACCATCTTCATCAACGCGGACCCGATCGCCGGTATGGAACCAAAGATCTCTCCACGCTTCGACAGTTTTTTCAGGCATTTTATAATATTCAAGCATCATTGCATACGGCTGTTTTACGCGGACGAGAAATTCTCCCGGTTGATTAACTCCAACCTCAGCACCGTCATCGTCTGCTATCTTAAAGAGAAAATCAGGAAGCATCCTTCCACAAGAACCAATCTTTCGGTTTGAAACTGTATTCATGGCCGGTGCGCCAAGCTCAGTGGAACCATAGAACTCTAAAACCTTAACTCCAAACCTCGGTTCAAAAGCATTGCAAATTTTTTCAGAAGCCGGTCCCCCTAAAATAACCCGCAGGGGATTATCGGCATCATTAGGAGAAGGCTCAGCCGCGAGAAGGATTGGCAGACGGGGGCCTCCGGCAGCGGAATAGGTACAATTAAAACGCCTAATATCATCCCAGTGAGCGCTTGCGGAAAATCTTCTCCGCAATAAGATTCGTGCACCCTTTAATAGAGCAAGGTTTATGCCGGCATGCCATGCGTGGGCATGAAAGAGGGGACTGGGAACATAAATGCAATCATCTTCTCCCAAATTTCCTTCCAAAACCCAGTTGCAAAAACGCTCCGCCATGCTGTAAAAAAGGTTCTGAGGAAGGAGGACGCCTTTGGACAATCCTGTTGTTCCTGAAGTATATAACAGGAGAAGGGGATCTGACCATATCACATCAGCCTTCTGGTAATTACCATCATTTCCCATAAGCTCCGGCCATCCCAGCGCTTTCTTACCAAAAGACGCAATGCGTTCTTTAACTGCAGCTACAGTCGCATTAGTGACGCCTGACTTCTGATCTTCGCCGCTGCTTTCCATTAATACGACGGCCTTAATCTTGTTGGATTTTTGCAATATGGATTCCAGGCGATCTATATATTGTACTTGCATGACAACTATGCTGCAGTCCGAGTGGTCCACCATATAGTTCATAATCTCGCCCTTATGAAAGACGTTGATGGGCACCTCCACTGCTCCCAGCTTCGACAAGGCAAACATGAGAAAAATATACTCTGGGCAATTCTCCATCACAACGGCTACTTTATCGCCCTTGGCGATTCCCAAATCTTGTAAACCTCTGGCTACCCTGCTGGCAAAATCATTAAGATCTTTATAACTGAATTTTTTGTCTTCAAAATACATATAAGTGCGTTGGCCGTATTTTTCTGCCTGCCTTTCGAGAAGCCTGTGCATTACCCTTTCCCGCGCAATATTTTGAGACATTTATCAGTTTCCTCCAGTTTTAAATTTTCCAGGATATCCTGATATTTCCCCCAAAGAAATCTTCAAAACAAATTTTAGGACTGCAGTCCGATAATCATTGAATGCTTATTCAAAAATCTTCAGCTTATTTCTGTCCGTACAACTCTCTGAACGACCTTGTTTCCCCGAGCAATTCCCGGGCAATAATCAATCTTTGAATTTCATTGGTACCCTCATAGATTTGTGTAATCTTCACATTGCGCATAATGCTTTCCACCGGTTGATCCCTCATAAAGCCATAGCCTCCAAATATCTGCACTGCTTCTACAGCAGCCTTCATGGCCACATCAGTCGCCAATGTTTTGGCCATAGAAGAATATATGGCAAACGGCTTGTCATTATCCCTCAACCAGGCGGCATAATAGGTTAAATAGCGGGCTGATTCAAGCCCTATGGCCATATCTGCCAGCTTGGCCTGCACAAGTTGAAATTGTCCTATCGGCCTGCCAAACTGAGTGCGCTCTTTGCTGTATTTAATTGACTCATCAAGCGCGGCCTGTGCCTGGCCGAGCGCCTGGGCAGCCGTAAGTAGCCGCCCATTGGCCAGGCCTCTTAATGCTGTTTTTAATCCCTTGCCCTTTTCTCCTAAAAGGTTAGAGGCTGGAATCATACAATCATTTAAGGCCAAAGAACGTGTAGTAGACCCCCGAAAACCGAGTTTGGCTTCTTTTTCTCCAAGAATATAGCCCGGTCTGTCCCTTTCCACCAGAAACATGCTAATCGCGCCTTTTTTACCATCTTCTTCGTTTATACGTGCAGCTACTATGGTAAACTCGGCCTCGCCGGCCTGCGTTACAAATACCTTATCTCCATTAAGGATATAGTTTCCGTTTTCATAACGGGCATTGGTACGCAATGAGGAAACGTCAGAACCTGAGTCGGGTTCGGTCTGGGCAAAGGAGCCTACCACTTCACCCTTGCAAAGCCGCTCCAGATAACGGGCCTTATGCTCTTTAGTGCCGTCTTCTTTTAATTTACGGATAATAGCCCAGTTAGAAGTGAGGTTTGCCGCGGAAGAAAAATCATAGCGGGCCAATTCTTCAATAACTATGACTTGAGTAAGAAGGTCTTCTACCCCTTCACCTCCGTATTCTTCCGGAGCGGGTAGGCCCAAAATTCCCAAAGAGGCCAGTTTCCCCCATACTTCCCAGGAAAAACCTTCTTTTTCATCGATTTCCCGCACCAGTGGAGCTAGCTCTTCCCTGGCAAAGTCCCCAATATTTTTTTTAAGCAACTGTTGTTCTTGAGTTAGTTCAAAATCCATAAAGCAAACCCTCCCTACCACCGTGATATTTTCGGAATCTTGCGACTCCATAAAGAAATGCTTATTTCTTTTCAAAAATCTTTTCGTCACCCGGCAAATTCATCGGGCGGAGCGAGTAGGGAGCCGGCCCCATGCTGACCATTAATTCCGCGCCGTTAATACCCTTTGCCTGTTCACTGGCCAAGAAAGCAATGGCATTGCCTAATTCTTCAGGGTCTTGCAGGCGGCCCA
Organism: Bacillota bacterium; assembly: GCA_012728375.1. Lineage (GTDB taxonomy): Bacteria > Bacillota > Dethiobacteria > DTU022 > UBA8154 > DUNV01. The sequence continues at coordinate 21,892 of JAAYFF010000074.1, forward strand.
TCACCCCGCGGGCAATAATGCGCTTTCTGGCTTCATCGGAAAGCCCCGCTGTGGCAGGAGTATTAACCAGGCCAGGGAAAACTACATTGCTGGTGACGCCCATCCGGGCATATTCCAATGCCAATGATCTTGCAAATCCAATAAGACCCATTTTGCTCGCTGAATAAGAGCACTGCCCAAAGCCGCCGTCCATACCGGCCCTCGATGAAACAAAAATATAACGGCCAAATTTGCGTTCAATCATTGAATCAACGGTTTCTTTGACGCAGTAGAAACACCCCGATAAATTTACTTTTATTTCCCTGGCCCATTTTTCGATGGGCATCTTTTCGATAGTTGCCATATTGTCAGTAATAGCGGCAACGCATGCTACAATATCAATAGGTCCCAGCTCCGCTTTTGCCTTATTCATCGCCTCTTTAACGCTACTGTAGCTCGATAAGTCTACCGGACAGGCAACAGCCTTTCCACCGGCATCCCTAATCTCCTGCGCCGTTTTTTCCGCATCCTCTGCAAGGATGTCAAAAACAGCAACGCTCGCTCCTTCTTCTGCCAGAACTTTACAGGTAGCTTCCCCAATTCCTCTGGCTCCTCCAGTTACCACTGCAGTCTTGCCGGATAATTTTAAATCCATTATTTCAAGCCTCCCGATAAAAGTCTTTTATAATATGTTCGCGCTCAGCCGTGAAGGCAAGCTGTTTAGTAGACAAAGAGTTCGTTCCCCATTGTGACATCAACCTCAGCGCCAGTGATTCCTTTTGCATAATCGCTGCAGAGAAAGGCAATCACATTGGCTATTTCCGACGGCTCCTGCAAGCGTTTAGTCAGCCCCTTGTTCACTAATTTCTCTTGAATTTCTTCAGGAAGAGCCCGGTAAGCAGGCGTATCCACCAGGCCGGGTAAAACAATATTGCAAGTAACGTTTGCCCGGGCATACTCGAGTGCCGCAGTCTTTGTCAAACCAAAAAGGCCGGCCATGGCTGCGATATGGGCGCTTTGCCCGTAAGCACCGCTTGTTACCGCTCTGTTCGAAACAGTGATTATCCTTCCCCACTTGCGGGCTTTCATCAAAGGCCCGATCGCCTTAATACAATAGAAGGCGCCGGACAGGGTGTAGTCAAGCTCAGCGTCCCAAGTTTCAACGCTGGTCTGCCTGACAGTTCCGAAAGTATCATATTTCCCGTCAGCATATACCATAATATCCACCGGACCCAACTCCGCGGCAACCTTTTCAAAAGCGGATTTCACGCTCTCAAAATCAGTCAGGTTTACCTGCACAGCCACAGCTTTCCCCTGAATTTCCTTAACCGTCTCTTCTGCCAGCTCAATATTCTTATCAAGGGCACCAACATTGCATCCCTCAGCCGCTAAAGCCAAACAAACCGCCTTACCGATCCCACTACCTCCGCCTACTACTGCCGCTGTCTTGCCAGATAATTGTAAATCCATTCTTCAAACCTCCCTTAAAAAAATCAAACTGTGAGAATATTTACGGTACAAGTTTTTGCATCTCCGCGCAATTCAGCCCCCATGCATTCCGCCAAGAACACCTTGGCACCCTCTACCTGGCGGGCACCGGCTTCCCCGCGCAGTTGGATGACACCTTCAACGATCTGAGACACCGCTGTAGCACCCAATGGATGCCCTTTCCCAAGCAATCCTCCTGAAACATTCACAGGTATTTTTCCGCCAAGGCTGGTCGCCCCTGATTCTACAAAAGGACCGCCCTCGCCTATTGGACAGAACCCCAGATTTTCGGTATGCATTATCTCACAAATTGTAAAGGCATCATGACATTCGACAGCGCTTACATCTTCCGGCCCGAGTCCTGCCGTTTCGTAGGCAATCCGGCTGGCACGCTGATCCTCTTCGAATGTTTGCATATCAGGAACTTCATCAAAGATGCCAGATACGAGTACCGATGCTTTTAAGTGAATGGGCTTGCTGGTAAATCTTCTGGAGATTTCCGCGGCACAAAGCACAAGGGCTGCTGCTCCGTCGGAGTTTGGACAGCACATCAATTTCGTCAGCGGATCTGCCATCATAGGAGCATTGAGCACCTCTTCAATAGTCACTGGTTTATTAAAAAACTTGGCCATTGGATTCAAGAGGGCATGTTTCCGGTTTTTAACATCAACCATGGCTAATTGCTCTTTGGTTGTCCCGTATTCATGCATATGCCTGACAGCCCGCTGGGCAAAGCCATTAATGACCACATTGCCTTCCAAAACGTTAATGTCCCTTAAGCTGGGGTTTAGCAGGGGAATAAAGGGCACATTTAGCTTTTCGGCACCCACGACGAGGGCTATGTCATACTGTCCGGAGGCAATACTCATCATGGCTAAAGTAGTGGCAGAAGCGCCCGAGGTACAGGCATTCTCAATATTGAAAACTGGAATTTTGTTTATTCCGGCTCCCCACATTACAGTCTGCCCAGTAGTAAATTCCTTGGTTAAGTTTGCCGCCTGCATATTGGCAAAGAAACCGATATTAACCTGAGATGGTTTAACCCCGGCATCCTTGATGGCGTCAATAGCGGCGCGCACCCCCATTTCCACCAGGGGGGTTGTTTTATGAACCCCGAACGGGAACATGCCGATGCCAATAATATCTACATCCCGCATTACTTCTCACCTCCATCCACAGGGGTAAAATAATACCGCAAGCACTCCTTACCATCCAGGCCGATGCCTATTTGGCCGACCCTTAGCGTGACCCTTTGTCCTATTCTTATTTCTTCTGCCTTTTCCGGATCAAACAGGCAGTAGACGCGGATATTATCATTATCAAGATCAACATATCCGCTGGCATAAGGTTGAGGAAACTGATACAACTTATTTGGTATCCGCAGTATGGAATAACTATAAACCGTTCCTTCAGTATTCAGCTTAATCTCCTTGACGTCCTCAAGACAGTGCGGACAAACTATCGGCTTGGGAAAAAATTTTTGCTTACATATCGGGCACTCTGCACCCAGCAATCTTGGGGGCGGCCCTACCTCAAAAATACCATCCAACATTGGTTTTAAATCAGCAGCCATGACTACCTCCTCCTGCAAACATTTCATTTAATCAAAGCTATCAGTCTTCCTGAATTCGCAGCAGATTTCTTATCTTATCTTCCTTTCCACACCGGCTCCCGTTTTTCTCTAAAGGCATTACCTCCTTCTATTTTGTCTTCGGTGGTGAACACATACTTTACGCACTCAGCCTCAAAATCCAATCCCGATTCCAAGTCAACCTGACAGCTCATATTAATACATTTCTTCGAAGCTTGTACTGCAAGCGGAGCTCTCAGGGAAATTTCCTTGGCCAACTCCACCGCTTTATCAAGGCACTCCTCCGGAGGTACGGCCGCATTAACCAGGCCGATCCGGTATGCCTCCTCCCCGCTGATAATTCCGGCGGTAAAAATAAGCTGTTTTGCCATTGCCGGCCCAATCAGACGCGGCAGGCGCTGTGTGCCGCCGGCTCCCGGGACAACCCCCAATTTGGTTTCTGTTAAACCCATTTTTGCCTTTTCAGATGCTACCCGTAAATCGCAACAAAGGGCCAGCTCAAGACCTCCGCCAAAGGCAAAGCCGTTAATCGCTGCAATAACAGGCTTTTTAAATCTTTCAATCTTATGGAATGTATCACGGGTAAGTTGCGCAAACTTAAGGAAGGCTTGAAGGGGATCCCCTTCATCATCGCGGCTGACATCGCCTCCTGCGCAAAAAGCTTTCCCATTTCCTGTTATTACCAATGCCCTTATCTCTTCATCGTTTTCGAGCTGGCTAAGAAGCTCTCCCAAGTTTGTCAAAAGCTCTGCATTTAGAGCATTCATCTTTTCAACCCGGTTCAACGTTATAATCGCGACCGGACCGTCTTTCCTCAGCAATACATTTTCAAAATCCACCTCAGCACCCCCTAAATGCATTAAACTGCTTGCTAGCTGCCATTTCCCTCCAACCCTACCGCGGAATTATCAAATCTAGCTGTTTGCTTAAAACACCCCCCTTGCAATTAAAATTAGTGAACGCTCGCTAAGTACATTCTACCAAAATTCTATTCTTTGTCAATAGTTTTTATGTTTATTTTTTTGTAAAATATTTAGACATTTTGTGAGCAATCAACCGTAGGTGAATTGTCTATTTTGTGATATTTATAACCCGGTATTATAAGTTTTAAAGTAATTGGATTCATTAAGCACGCTGTATTCGGGCTTTAAACAAATTGGTAGTTAATGGTATCTAATAATATACGCAATTATTACAGCAGCATTTAAAGCTAATTACAAAAAAAATGGAATGATTTGTTGAAATTTGTAGACAAATTTTATATAAATATAAATAAAAAGGGAAAAGACGGTTAAAACGATTTGTGCTTTAAAGACTGGACTATTGAATTCTAACTGGAAAAGGGTGATCGTTTGCTGTTAGAGAACTTGCCCGTTGCCTATGCTTATCACCAAATTGTCCTGGACGAGCAAAAAAAACCGGTTGACTACATCTTTCTCAATGTAAACCCGGCCTTTGAAAAAATGACAGGGCTGAAAAAGAAAAATATTATCGGCAAAAAGGTAACGGAAATAATGCCTGGGTTTGAATATTCTTCCTTTAATCTACTCGATGCTTACGGTAGCGTTGCCCTGAACGGCGGAACGAAAAAATTTGAACATTATTTCGCATCTCTCGGGCGTTATTTTGAAATATTTGTTTATGGAAAGAAGAAGAAACACTTTTCAGTAATTTTCCATGATATAACCGATAAAAAAGAAAAGGAAGAGCGAAGCAAAGAGCTGAACTCTCTTTATAATTTTTCACTTTTACTGAATAAAGAAAAAAATGATCTGGAAAAAATAATTGAGGAAACTATTAAGTTTTTGCCTTCTTCTTTTCGCTATCCCGAGAATGCCTGTGCATGTATCGCTCTTAAAGACCGGCAATATAAAACAAAAAAATGTCAACCGACCTTCTGCAGTATCTCTTTCCCGCTGGAATTACATGACAAGCAAATTGGAATGATAAAAGTATGCTATCTTAAACAGCCGCCTTTCCAGGAAAAAGACTATTTCTTAAACGAAGAGAAGTTGGTGCTAAAGGCATTAGCACGCCATATAAACCATATATCGAACGAAATCAAATTGAAAAAGAGATACAGAAAAGTAAAGAAAACCTTTCTATAACTTTAAATTCCATTGGCGATGGGGTTATTGCTACAGATATAAACGGAATGATAACTCGCTTTAATTACCAAGCGGAAAAAATAACAGGCTGGAAGTCGAAAGAAGCATTGGGCCGGTCTTTAGATGAAGTATTTCAGATTATTAATACAAAGACCGAAAAACCGGTATCCAACCTTGTATGCCGTGTCATTAAAAATGGTAAAATAAAAAACCTGATAAATGATACCATCCTTGTAACCCCTGATGGAACAAAGCGCCGGATCGACGGTCGTGCAGCTCCGATTTTAGATTCCGAGGGCAATGTTTTTGGAGTAATTGTAGTTTTTGTTGATATAACTGAACAGTATCTGTCCAGAATTGCTTTAAAAAAGAGCGAAGAGCGGCTCAATACCATTCTTTCAAACACCATGGCGGTTATCTACTCTTATAAAATAAAAAATGGACGTCCTGTGTTCATCTATATTAACGAAAATGTAAAAAACGTGTTAGGTTATGAACCTGAAGAAATTATTAATAACCCGGACTTGTGGACAGACTCCGTTCACCCCGAAGATACTAATTTAATAAAGACAACCACACGCAATTTGCTGAAAAATAAAGAGCCTGTTCAATTTGAATACAGGTTCAAGCATAAAGCAGGTAGTTATTGCTGGCTCCATGAGCAACAGAAAATCATTGTCAACGAGGAAGGAAATTTTGAAATAGTTGCTGTTTGCTGGAATATAACGGAGCGCAAACGGGCTGAGATGCTAATACGAGCAAGGCTAAACCTCCTCTCTTTTTCTTACAACAATTCACTGGATGCATTACTACAGAAAACTGTGGACGAAGTGTGTACTATTTTAGAGAGTCCTATCGGCTTTTACCTTTTTTTAAGCGAAGATGAAAAGGTACTGACATTAAAAGCTTGGTCCACTGAAACTTTAAAAAATTTCTGCAAGATGGAAGTTAAAAGCGGAGTGCAATACCACGTGGATAAAGCCGGTGTATGGGCAGATTGTGTACGTGAACGCCGCCCGGTAATTCACAATGATTATGCTTCTTTACCCAACCGCAAAGGAATACCGAAAGGCCACGTTAAAGTTTTCCGTGAACTGGTTGTGCCAATTATTCGCCAGGACCGGATTGTTGCAATACTGGGAATTGGCAATAAGAAGCAGGATTACACGGAGCAAGATGTCCAGATTGCCTCTTATTTTGCCGATATTGCCTGGACAATAGTCGAACAAAAGCAAAAAGAAGAAAGAATACGTTATATAAGCTTTCACGACACTCTCACAGGGCTTTATAACAGAGCTTTCCTGGAAGAGGAAATGCAAAGGTTTGACACCGAAAGACAATTGCCCATCGGCATAATAATGGCAGATGTAAACGGCCTTAAGCTTGTGAATGACACTTATGGACACATAATGGGTGACCGGGCTGACCCCTTAACTTTGAACATTACGCCCTCATTACTAAAGCTTTCTCAGAATTGTTCATGATAAAGTTATGGTATTCCAGCGGTGGGCGATAGCCTATGCTGGAGTGGAGCCTCACCTCATTGTAATAGCGCA
>JAAYFF010000075.1 GCA_012728375.1 Bacillota bacterium
GGTATAGCGGAGAGGACACACCCGTTCCCATCCCGAACACGGAAGTTAAGCTCTCCAGCGCCAATGGTACTTGGGGCGAAAGCCCCCGGGAGAGTAGGTCCCTGCCGGAGTAAATTTTTAAAGGAAAGCCCGCTTATTTCTTAATAGCGGGCTTTCCTTTTGTTATTAAATTCTTCAATATAACTATTTGGCCCGGACAAACCATGGAGCTGTAGCTAATTTAATTGCAGCTATCATTTAAGGCGTTCAATTCTGCTTGTCAAACAAGAACGTCTTCAGCGGGAGTTCCACCGCTTACTCCAACTTCCCCGATTAACCTGCCGCCGCTTTTTATGGACAGGCCGCCGGGAATAGCGGTTAACCTGTCATTCCAGTTTTATCTGCTAAAGCCTGCATCGGGTTTTGAGGGATCACCGATTCCCAGCGAAATAATAACACTGCAGGAAATAAACGCTGCAGGTGGAATATAATTCTTTGAGGGGTTGCCGGCTGTTTTCTCGATGATACTATCATCTGTTAGTCTCAGGGAGAAGGCACTATGTCACAAACTTTTAATCAGCTTTACAGTTTAAAATACCTGCTGGAAATAGAAAAAGCGGGAAAACGTTCCAGTCTTCATTCTTTTCACCGGTATTTCGGTAAATTGATTCCTGCCATCCCCGCGTTTGCCATAAAAAATTTTACCCGGGAAGGCGACTGGGTCTGCGATCCCTTTGCGGGTTCCGGAACAACTTTAGTTGAAGCAAAATTAAACAACAGAAATGCTCTGGGCTTTGAAATAAACCCCATTTCCTGCTTTATATCCAAAGTAAAAACTACGGCACTGGATACAAACAAACTTGAAGAGCTGAACGAAATGCTGCTGCAGGATATTCAGGCGGACAACCATCCGGTAAGGGAAGAAGAGCTCCCATATTGCGTAAACAGGCAGCACTGGTTTAAACCCTTTGTCCAGGAGAAACTAGTTAAAATCAAAAGAAACATAGATATGTTTTTTTGCAGGCACGCTTCCGGCTTGTCCGGGAAAGAGCAAAAAGACATTGCCGACTTTTATAAGCTTGTCCTTTCATCAATAATCAGGAACGTATCCAACGCGGATACGCAGCACGTTTTTCCCGGTTACAGCAAGAGGCTTAGGAGGCTTGATGAAGAAGGGAAAAGAGAAATAAAGGTCTTAAACTCATTTAAAAATGCCCTCTACAAAAAAACGAGGGCTTTAAAAGAATACAACTTTCGAAACTTAAACGCCCAAATAATAATTGAAAACAGCGACTCCCGTTTTTTAGAGGCGGAAAAATATCCCAAGGCGGAGCTTATCGTCACCAACCCCCCCTATATTTCTTCCATCCGCTATATTGAGACCCTCAAGCTGGAACTTTACTGGATGGAATTTATCTTCAGCGGAGCTGAATACAAGTCCCTGGAAAAGAAAATGATTGGCAACGATCGCCTGGACAGGAAAGATTATGCCGTGCGGGTCCTTACCCCGTACGAAAGGATTAATAAGATCGTGGAAGGGGTCTATCATTTGGATGCTAAAAGCGGAAATGTGGTGGGCAGGTACTTTAACGAAATGACCGATGTTATTAAAAATATGAATAAACTTCTCAAGCCGCGCGGACACGTTGTCATGAAAATTTCCGACAGTAAGGTTAAAAAGGTAAAAATAGAAACGGGTCTACTGCTGACGGAAATAGCCGGGCGTTTTGGTTTTAAAGCGGTGGACTTTTTTATTGATAAAATAAAAAACAGGTCGCTTCTCACGGCGAGAAATACATATAGCGATATTATTACCCACGATTATATCGTTGTGTGGCAAAAGGTGGAAGAGGCCGATGGAGTATGATAATATTTTTATCCTGAGATATATGGGCAACAAAAACAAACTTTTAAACTTTATTGTCCCGGCCATTGAAGAAGTCACAAAAGAAGGAGATACAATCTGTGACCCCATGGCTGGGACTCATTGTATCGGGTACGCTTTAAAAAAACGCAACAGAATAATAGGCAACGATATACAGGAGTACAGTTATGTAATCGGCCAGGCATTAATAGAAAACAACAGGGAGACCATTTCCAGGGAAGAAGCGGAAAGCGAACTTTTAAACGCTTACCTTGAGAACCAGCAAAAGCAAATCTTCAGCTTTTTCTATGACAACTATGCCGATACATATTTTGCCGGAAAGCAGTGTTTAGCCATAGATTCCATCAGGTATGCCGTGGAAAGAATAAGGAACAAGTACCGGAAAGCCCTTTATCTTTGCTGCCTGATGCATGCCATGTGCAAGGTGCAATCAACGCCGGGACACTTTGCCCAGTTTATGCCCAAAGAGCACCGCCGGATTTTACCTTTGCGGGAAATGGATGTCTGGCAGGAGTTTTTAAACAAGTGCGATGACTTTAAGACAGTGGTCAACAATGGCCTGAAAAATGAGGTCTTCAAGGTTGATTATAAGGAACTTTTGATTAACTTTGAGGGGGAAATTGCCTGCTATTATGTGGACCCCCCTTATTCGGGCGAGCAATATTCCAGGTTCTACCACATCCTTGAAACCGTAGTGAAATATGACAGGCCAAGGCTTCAATATAAAGGGCTGTACAGAGCTGATAGATTTAAGTCCGGCTTTTGCTACAAGAAGTTGGCAGAAGGCGAATTTGAGTTTATTATGAAGGAGATTAGCAAAAAAGGAGCGGCTTTAGTGATCAGCTACTCGGATAAGGGGATATTACCCGTCCAAAAGCTTAAACAGCTCGGAAGAAAGTACTTTCGCCGTATTGAACTGCGCCGCAACAGTTATGCTCACTCGACCCTGGGTAAAGGAAAAAATGATATTAATGAAATATTGCTGATTTTAAAGTGACCCGCTTAAAAGGCTTTTTGACTTCGGGCGCACATGCCGGAGCCTAAGGATGGCGATGGTGGTGCAGGCATTTTTTCCAAAAAAAGTTTTGATCTTTAATATATTAGATGGTAACATATAAATGAAAATACTATTTTAAGAACAATTTACAGAAAGGAATTAAGAAATGGATCGATATTTGGATAAGAGGTATTGGAATGGTTTAATAAAAATGAGTATTTCCAGATTGTTTATTTTACGGGTTCTCTATGAGAAACCGCTTCATGGTTATGGGATTTCCAAAAGAATTTCTTCCCTGACATGCGGCTGCTGTGCCCCGACGGAAGGTGCCCTGTATCCGGTCTTGCATGAATTTGAAGAGGGTGGATATGTTACCTGTCAAGCTAAGACAGTAAACGGAAGAAAAAGGAAGGTATATACTATCACTTCAAAAGGAGAAGAAGCATATCGTGTGGGTTTGGAAGCTTGGCAGGAAACAGCCCTGGCGCTGCTGGAAGCCAAAAAAGAACTGGCCGGGAGCGGGGAATAACTGTGAGCTTGAAGGCTAATTAACCGTGAAATGCATGAAAGAGCAGGTTCCAGGGGTTTTCGGATGACGCCAAAATCTAACAGCAAGGACATTGCCAAATCAGTTTTGGATATTGAATAATTTGCCTTTCATAAATAGTCCTTTCATGGGAGAAGTTATTCGCAAGAGGCGAACAAACCATGACAAAGATAAAAGACCGGATTATTCACGGCATCATAACCGGTATCATTGCCGGCACGCCGGATACAATCATAAATGCATTGGAATACCGGGCAGGGCTAACCGATGTTTCCTACAGCCAATTGGGAGCAAATGTTTTTTTACCAACGGAGAGGATAAATAATAAATATGCCAGGACGACGGGGTTGCTGGCAAATTATGCTATGTTAAGCATATCAGGAATCCTTTTTACCTATCTTCTTTCAGCAACAGGACGCGATAAGGCCTTACTGAAAGGTATCGGTTTTGGAATACTTACATGGCTTACCGTTTATGGCATGGGTGCAAAAGTTGGATTGAAGGTCAAGCCCCGAAAACCGTTGGCCCCCTTGCTGAGCTTTTTTGATCATGTTATCTTTGGAAGTTTACTGGGCCTCATCGCACCCAGAATAGGTGACGATTCTATTTTTCCAAAGTGACAGGGGGACAGGGTACCTGACAACTTCCCAATAAAATTTTCAATAACAGGTGTGCCCACAGCACCAAAAGTAGTGCGGCGAAGAAAAAAGAAGGGTCATCAAAGTTATAAACACAGTCACTATAAAGCCTGGATTCTCGTCAAGCCCGCCTCAGCAGCGATTTGCAGGGCTTGGAGATATTCTGCATTTTTTATCCTTCTGCCCAGTAGTGGATGGCCTATTGCCTTATAGCACGGCCTGTACTGTGCCATTATGTTGACATAAGTATCCCGGGAAACGCTGTTGGCAAGAAATTCCATTACCTTTTTAGTGCCAGCCATTCCCCCGGGAAGAACCAAGTGTCTGACCAGGAGGCCGCGGACCGCCACATGATTTTCTCCTATGACTAAATCGCCTACCTGTCTATGCATCTCCTTAACAGCTGCAAAATTAATCTCCGGATAGCCGGCTGCTTTGGAAAAATCCCTGGCGGGTCCCGGCTCCCCGTACTTCATATCCGGCATATAGATGTCCACAACTCCCTCCAGCACTTTAATTGTTTCCAGAGAATCATATCCCCCGGTATTATACACAAGCGGGATATGAAGGCCTTGCTTGGCGGCCAGCTTAACAGCAGCTAAAATATTGGGAACAACATGGGTCGGTGAAACAAGATTTACATTATGACAACCCAATTCCTGCATCTTGAGCATTATTTGGGCCAGCTCCTCGTCGCTTACCTCCTGCCCTCGGTAAAAGTGGGCTATGTCGTAGTTCTGACAAAAAATACACTTCAGGTTGCAGCCTGCAAAAAAAATGGTTCCTGAACCTCTTTGCCCCACAAGAGGCGGTTCCTCACCAAAATGCGGCCCCGCGCTGGCAACCACAGCCCTATCTTGGGCCTCGCAAATTCCCCTGGTAGGCCGCTCAGCAGTCCCGGTGTTTTCAGATAACATGAAGCGCAGAGCACGGCAACGCCTTCCGCACAAAACGCAGGGGGATGCCAGTTCTTTGCTCCTTTTCAGTTTTACCTCCCACTGTTCCTCGCTAAGGGATAAATATACAGGATGCCGGGGTTCCGCCGAAAACGGCTTCATAAATTCCACTCCTTAGTATGATAGGGCTTTTTTAAAGAAACAGCTCAATCCTATAATAACTTATACAGAAAATGATGTCGAGTTAGGATTATATGTAGCTGTTGTCCCGGGGATACCTGAGGCTCATACATCAATTTATATGGACAGGCCTGTTCTGAAGCTGTTGAATACGCTTACATCCCTTGAAAGAAGAATTCTAATCATGTATTATCAAGATGGATACACGGTATAGAGAGATAAAACTGAGAAAAGGACAGGGTATTATTAAAGCTTCAGGAGAGGAAGGGACAATTTCGGGAAAGCAATGACGGATGAGAAGATTTTGTGGTTACATAAAGAACATTTCCACCATACATATCTGCAGAATATGGGATTTGGGCCTTTGCTCACCCGTGTCCTGGCGGCAAGGTTTTCTTCGGCGGAGGAGGCGTATGATTTTTTGTCTTCATTCAAATTCACAGCGCCTTTTCTCATCCCGGGCATGAAGGAAGCCGCTGAGCTAATCATGAAAGCTGCGGCAAATAATGTGCCGATTCTTGTAGCCGGTGATTATGACGCGGACGGGGTTTGCGGAACAGCTATCCTTGTCAGATCTCTTAGAGAATACAATGCCGATGTCTCCTGGTATCTACCAACCAGGGTCGACGGTTATGGTTTCAACCTTAAAGCCGTGGAGGCAGCCGAAGGCCGCCAATGCGGCGCCATCATTGCCGTTGACTGCGGCACCAATGACGATGAAGCCGTCCGCGCCGCCAGGCTAAAGGGCATGGAAGTGGTAGTGGTGGATCACCACATGCCCGGCGGGCAAACGGTTCCGGCAAACGTTATAGTCAACCCTCATCTGTCCGGCGGCGAACTGCTTTTCAACGGCTACTGCGGCGCCGGCTTGGCCTATAAACTGACAGAGGCGCTGGCTGTGCTGAACAACCGCCGCTTGCCGGACGATTCGGTCATCATGGCGGGTATAGCCACCTGCGCGGATGTTATGCCGCTGGTGCATGAAAACCGCCTGCTGGTAAAGAAAGCCCTGGAGTTCTGGCCGCACAGCAACATGCCGGGAATTGCAGCGCTGCGGGAGGTAACGGGAATTACATACCCTACGGCAAGACAATTCTCCTGGGTAATCGGCCCGATCCTCAATGCTCCGGGCCGCTTGGATACTCCTTATCCCGCACTGGAGCTCCTTCTTTCTGACAATAAGGATAGAGCACAAGAGCTGGCGGAGCAGCTCGTCCGGACCAACCGCCAGCGGCAGGAGGAAACCGAGGCCGCAGAGAAGAAACTGCTTCTTAGCATACCTGAGCATCCCGGCAGGGCTATCGTCTCCAGCGACGAGATACCCGTCGGGCTGGCGGGATTGCTCGCCGGCCGCCTGGCCAGAAGGTACTGCCGCCCGGCTATTGTACTTGCCGAAGAAGGGGACGTCTGGCGCGGCTCCGGCAGGTCGCCGGAGGGCATCAACATCCTTGAGGCGTTAAGACAGGGAGAGGAATATCTTGAGCGGCTGGGAGGCCATAGCGCAGCGGTCGGCCTTTCCATCCGTCCTGAAAAAGTGGAGGCGCTCAAAGAGTTGTTGGAGCGCGTCCTGCCTCCGCCCGGGCCATCCATAACAGATGTCGATGCCGTAATTACCCTGCCTCAGCTTCGCGCCGAGTGGGTCTCCGAGCTCTCCCTGTTGGAGCCGTACGGCGAGGGTAACCCGCAGCCTATTTTTATGCTGAGGGGGATCTCGCCTCAAACCTACCGGACAAGCACCGGAGAACACCTGCAGCTTAAAACCGGAGACAAGCGTCTGATCTGGTTCCAGGCACCGCCGGATGCTGAACAGATGTCCTTACCCTGGGATCTGGCAGTTACACTGTCTCTATCTGACAGAATGGGGTACCCTGAAGTTCAGGCTGTAGTAGAGCATGCCGCCACAAGTATCCGCCTTAGCCGCGAAACTGTGGCCCACCTTTATACTTTTCTGCGCAAGCGCGATAAACAGATACTTGCCCATATTCCGCGGAAGGCTTTAAATCCGGCTTTGGCCGTCTTAAGGGAGTTAAATCTGGTAGATTTTCGCGGCGGTACGCCCGTCGCCGCGGAGAGTAAAGAGAAACAAAACCTCGATTCTTCCGGCATCTATAGGGCGTACGCGGGATAGCAGAAAAATACCCGCCACCGCTGGAATACCATACATAACTGTATCACGAGCAAATCTGAGAAAGCATTAGTATAAGGGCGCAGTGTTTAAAGTTGGGGGATCAATCCGATTCCCGGAAAACTGAAAGGAGAAAGGGGAATAAAAAATGAGCAAGAAAATCAAGTTCGTCAGAATTTTCACCCCACCCGGGGAGTGGGGTTGCTATATTGACGGAGGGGGCTACGCCTCTTCCGTTAAGTATAGTAGAAATTCGCCAGATGAGCCGTTTACAGTAACATACTGGAACTCAGGAAGCGACGGGTTTGATTTTTGCGACGTATATGGATCCTTCCGGTCTTGCCGCACCTGCGACGAATACGACTCGGAAGAAAACCGTTGCTGTGCCGAGCCTATCCTTGTTCCGGAAAGCCAGGTCCTGAAAGTTCTGGAGGAGCCGGGCGAACGGGACGAAGTTACAGTGGAATACTTTTAGCCGGGGCTGACCCGGCTTTTCTTTTTACTCCTCTCTTCTTTTAAGATTGGTCTGATTTATTTTCCATACTACATAATAAAAACAAAAGCACTCCGCAAGGGGTGCTTTTGTTATCCCAAATGTTTCGTTAGGTGCCTTAGTTTCGGGATCTGGTCGGCAAGCAGAAAACATGCTAAAATAATGCAAGAGTTGTCGTTTGGCGGTTAGTCACTTCCCGTGAAGGGAGGTGATGCCTATGGTTTCGTGGATAGAGCTTTTAAACTTCTGCCTCGTTATCGTAGGGGTTATTTCCCTGTGTTTAATGCATAGAAAATAACTTGACCGCCTATCCAGGCGGTCTAAACCCGTTTAGGACTAGCCGCCTCGGGAAAAGCGGCAACTCCCTTTTATTTAGTATATGATAACATGCATAAAAATATTAGTCAATGAAGCTCTGGCTATGGTTGGGGCTTTTTATATTCCATTGAAGGTGGTGAAGCGGGCTGACCCCTTAACTTTGAACATTACGCCCTCATTACTAAAGCTTTCTCAGAATTGTTCATGATAAAGTTATGGTATTCCAGCGGTGGGCGATAGCCTATGCTGGAGTGGAGCCTCACCTCATTGTAATAGCGCA
>JAAYFF010000076.1 GCA_012728375.1 Bacillota bacterium
AATAAATCCGACACCAAAAGTCGGGATAAAGTTAATGCCTATTCCCAAGGCGCAGCCAAGTGCAATTTTATACGGTTTTTCTTTTATTTCTACAACTTGTTGTTCAATAGTAGTGTAAAACTTTTTCTTCAGGTTGTTCCACTTAAGTAAAATTTTTTTTATCAAGTAGCTATTTTCCTCCCCCCGTCAGTAGCATGGAAGCCATTGCCATGTATAGGACATTATATCAAAAACAACAGCAAGAGCAACTATGAAATTTGTTATTATATGGTAGAGATTATCACCTATAATTTAATAGCAAGGGTGTAACCAAAAACACTTCATCGGAAATTAGTCGAGCAGGCAGAAAAAGAAGGGGTAAGCTTAAATCAAAGAATGGTTTGAGGAGGACAACGATTAAATTGAGGCTAAAATTCTATAATATGAGACTGTAGACAATACCTGTGCTTTTTGCAGGTATTGTTTTATGTGTGCCCAGCATGGGCGATAGCTTGGCGGTGAAGAAGGACTGCATCGTTATTCTGGGCAAAGACGGATTTACTAAGATGAACCACCCCCTACGATACATTGAAACAGAGGATACTGAAGGTAACCCGGTTGTCATTATTACAAACAACTTTAAACTGTCTGGAGAGGAAATAGCTGACATTTACCGTTACCGCTGGCAGATCGAGCTCTTTTTCAAATGGATCAAGCAGCACCTTCATATTAAACACTTTTACGGATTAAGCCAGCAAGCAGTAGAAATGCAGATTTATATAGCTCTTATCGCATACTGTCTGCTCAAGCTGCTCAAGTTAAAAACCGGTTACCAAGGGCCGTTACTAACAATCCAGAGACTTTTTAAAGCCTGCCTTTACGAACCATTTCCCTGTTTTGTCCGTGAGCTGTTCCGTAAGCCGAAGCGGGGCAGCAAAGGGCGACGACCAATAGACCACGAAAGGATATTTCAAGAAACATTAAGGCAGGTGATAGCTGGAGAAGCGGATCATCTTGATGATCTCACTTATGATCCGGTAATTCTCTAAAGCAAATACTGATGTTAAAATGTGGAAAGGATTACCTTTAGGAGGTCGCTCCTTTAACCAGAGGACAGAAAAGTTGCTGTAAATATGTGTCATAATTAGAAGATGTTAAAAAGAGTATTGTTTAACATTTTATCGCTTGACTAGAACATAAAAATTTTATGCAACACTACTGACATAATATAGACCAATCGCAGTCTGCTTCTTGCTGCCGGGGTGCCTGATATGTTTGTGGCCCAGCAGGTAGGGCACCAGAATCCAGCCACAACAAACAATATTTATGCTCATGTTGATAAAGGAGTTGGGGGGCTGAAGTTGACCGTACTTTGACCGTACGAAAGGGGAATAAGTAGAGTATGGAATTTCAAATAAAAAAAGATGCCCTCTAATACACGATAAAATGGACATCCATATTGTTAATCCTGGTGGACCCGAGGGGGCTCGAACCCCTGGCCTCTAGAGTGCGATTATTTATTAGCTGGTTTCTGGTTGTTTCAAATATTTCTTAGATTCCTTCAATGCTGATATAATCGGGTTCTATAATTTCACTGGTTTCACATGTTTCAGTTTAAAAACAGTCTCTGTTACATGAAATGTTACATGCTTTAATACATAGCTCCCCCTCTCGGGGAGCATTTTTCTTACTCCCGGAAACTCCGGGAGTTTTTTAATTTGAAAAACAAAAATAGAGGGAGGGAAAAAATTACCCCGGCTGGTTGCCACCAGTGCCGGGGTAAAATTCATCATGTCTGAAAACATTATAGCAGAAAAAATGGACATATGTCAATCAGTAAACCTTGACATAGACAAAAATTTCTTGAAAATTTTTGAGCACACACTTCCAACAGGAACTACGAACAATAAACTCCCGGCCAGCAATGACCGGGGCTTTGTTTTTGTCAGTAGTTTGAGTGATGCAGGTATGGAACAGAAAGCAATCTGGACACGAAAGTCGCTTCGTAATAACAGTAATGAGCAATATGTTACTGCAAGCAGTTTTTACAAGCCTGAAAGAAGTAGAAAAACGTTGCGCTGGATAAATGCTTTGGTGCTCGATTTTGATGGCCAGCAGGACCCACACGATTTGGCTTTACGTATTACAGATGCCGGTCTACCTCCAGCAAGCATGATGGTGCGTACTCCCTCCGGCGGGATTCATGTCTGGTGGTGCTTGAAGCCTGTGCGGGGAACATCGAAGGCCGTTCGCCTTTATGAGAGCTTGCAGGCCAGTATGGCGGCTGAGCTTGGTGCAGATCCGCAGGCTGTCGGTGGAGAGCGTCTCTGGCGGATGCCGACATCAGCGAACGTGATTTATTCAAATAGGAAAAAATACAAGCTATCTATTTTTCGTTCTTGGCGGGACGAAAACCGTTCCTACGATATGCCGGGTCAGGTTCAAGGGGGGGAAAGTGTATGCTTTTACAAAAGGATTGTTGTCAAATCCAGGTGTTAAGCAGCTTATGAGGGGAGTAACCCAGGGCTGCAGGAATGAAGTATGCTTCGCTTTGGCGGTGGCACACCTGATAAACGGCTATAGCACCCAGGAGACCTTGCAGATACTCCTGACCTGGAACCAGCTAAATTCACCAGTGCTGCCGGAAAAAGAAGTTTATAAATGTATTAACAGTGCCGCGAAAGGACTGGCAAAAGACTTTAACCACTACTACAACGCTATGCGTTTCAAAGTAAAAAATATAACCGGCCATGAGATAAAATACCGGCCTGTTACACCTACAAAGCCCAGGGAAGAGAGAAAAAGAAGTCACATGGATGAATGGAAGAAAGATCTGATTGTTTTGTTGCAAAAACGAGGGGGAAGATTTCTCGGTACTCAAAAACAGTTAGCCCAAGAGCTGGGAGCGCCTCTTAGTACGCTTAAAAAAGTTCTTAATATGCTCGAAGACGAAGATATCATCTTTCGTGACTCCGTTGAACGCGGAAAAAAGAGCTTTACTGTTTTGATTTTACAGGTTAACCAGGTAGAAAATCTTATGGTCTATACTGGTATTCACTATGGAAAACGGGGGGTTAGCTTGGGGGTCAGATTGAAAGAAGAGTGCAACGAAAGCAACGTTATACCTCGCTTTCGAAGACGTTTACTGCTCTGACAAATTTATTGTAGATTTTTGTTAGCTATCCTGCGTAAGAATTCCTGTTAATTTTAGAAGGAATAATTTAAAAAGGGGAGAAAAGGTAATAGAAATAAAAAATTACAGAGAACTACAAGTATCATAGATGAGGTAGCGAGAAAAGGTGTTCTAGTATGGTGATGAAAACAGCCGTTTTTAAAATTCATAATCCTTCAAACCATAAAAAGGCTGTTATGGATTACGCTTTTAAACAATATACTCTTGCCTATGATCACTTACTCAATGCCGTAAAACATAAATTGGAGGATATGAAAGAAAAAAGCCTTTATAATAATAGACTTAGTGACAATAATGTAGCCACATACCTTGTCGGCGTTTGATTCGGCTTCGTTGAATATGGACATCTGCATTATATCCGTCTGCTCGCTTGATACTCCAAATTGCTTGTGCTTCGCAAGACGAATCTGTGACATAAACCAATTGATTTGCTGCTCCAGTTCAGCAATCTTACGGTCTTTTTCTTCGATTATGCCAAGCAGTTTTTCTGCCGAAATTTCTTGCGTTTTCATAAACTGAATATATCATTAAAGCCGTATAAAATCAAGGTTTAGGACGCTTTTTAGTAATATGTTTTTAGGAGATTTGTCGCTCAAAAACCTCTTTCCTTTTGAGCTTTTTTTCTAGTCTTGCCCCATCAATGAGGCAGGATAGTTCTTCAGCCTTGAGTACCATTGTGGCAGTGTCTCCTTCTGCCGGCCAGATGAAATGCCCGCGTTCCAGCCGCTTGAAGTACAGCCAGAATCCATCACCGTCCCATTCGAGGATTTTAAGCCTATCCCTTCTTCTGTTGCAGAACACGAATAGTGCGTCTGAAAATGGATCCAGGGAGAAGTTTTCCTGAACCAGTGTCATTAAGCCATTGATCTGTTTCCTCATATCCGTTGCGCCGCAGCAGACATAGACTGGTTTGTCACCCCATCTCATCACAGTGACCCCAGCACACGGCAGACTTTTTTCAGCAGTTCGGGATCTGTCCCGGCATTCACGCTGATATGAAAGCCACTGATTTCTATGTCCAGCACTTCTTTCATTTGTGGGGCCTGTACCGGTGCAAGCTGTACCCAACCGCTTGGTATGGGCTCCACAGTTTTTTCCTGCATTGCAAGCTCGATGCATGCCGCATTTCTAAGTTTTCGCTGCCAGTAAAAGTACTGGCTCTTGCTTATTCCCGTTGCTTTACAGAAGTCTTTAATGCTTTGTCCGCTGTCGTGCCGCTCCTGTACCACTTTAGCCCATTGCGATAATCGGTACTGTGTTGCAACCTTTTGTGCCTCCATACAATCACTCCATTTTAGGTTGAAAAAGTAGGCCAACTTTTTCAACCACTTTTTTGTGATTGTACTATTTCCAAACCTGCTATGCTATGTGATGACTTCTTTGACGCTTACAGGACTGTGACAGCTTCAGCATCCAATAGTAAACCGTGCTGGGGTGAGTTGCAACCCCGAATAAAGCTTTGTTAGGACTGTGACGCTGGAATACTTAGTTTACAAGGGGGGGTTCCGTTCAGTTGCAACCCCGAATAAACCTTTGTTAGGACTGTGACTTCTTTATTTCCCCCGGGGCCGTAGATCCTGGGGGTGTTGCAACCCCGAATAAACCTTTGTTAGGACTGTGACGTATGCTGTCCATGAACCAGTCGGAATTACGGCGGTGTTGCAACCCCGAATAAAGCTTTGTTATTTTTTTACTTTTCTTCAATATGAATTGAATAAAACTCACGAAAACAACGGAAGTGTCGATTATATCGGCACTTTTGTTCATTCCAGCCGTAAAAAATAAATACGGGGGCAGCTTGGATTTTCTTTTTTAGTTGCATGTAAACTGATTTATAAAACTGTTGGCCGGGTTCCCGGGGTGGGAAAATTACCATCCTGGTTTTCTTTTTGTTCCTTCAGCCCTTCAATCAAGACACGAAATAAGGCCGTTTTCTGAGTTGGCGCAACCGTTAGTATTAGTTTTCATTTTTAGGCCGTTAAAAAGCCAATATTTTAGGAGGTGATAAGTACGTATGCAGACAGTAGAGCCGATTCGTGACAGCCGGAAGCTTGATGCAATGAAAAAGTATCTGAAAGGGAAGAATTTGAGGGATTATGCTTTGTTCGTCCTGGGCATTAATACCGGGCTAAGAAATGGGGACCTAAAATCATTGAGAATATGTGATGTCCAGAGCGGTAATGGAAAGATTACGGATAGAATTTACATCCATGAAAACAAGACCGGCAAGGAAAAAATATTCCGGATAAATGAAACAGCTCAAAAGGCGATAAAGGAATATCTGGCGACACGGCCTGGGGCTGGGCAAGAAGAGCTGCTTTTCCCCAGCCGGGAAGGTGGCCGGGAGCTCACCAGCCAGCAGATTAGAAATATCATCTTGGAAGCAGCCAGGGCGGTCGGGGTAGCGGAGCGGATCGGGACGACGACTTTACGAAAAACCTTCGGGTACCATGCACGAAAAAAAGGTGTGCCGGTGGAAGTGCTTATGCGAATTTTTAACCATAGTTGGCCACATGTAACGCTCCGGTATATCGGAATCAGCCAGGATGAACTTGAAGATGTTTACCTGGAATTAAATATTTAATTTTGGGCTGAAGGGCTGCTATCAGTAGTTAAGGCAGTTTTGCAGTTTTTTTGTTGCTTATTTTTGAAAGGTGGTGGTGAAAAAAAGTCCCTTCAATGAATTGGTTATGCATGGTAAAGTAAACTTAGGTAAGACAGAGGAGCGTTGAAGGATGGAAGGAGGGCAACTTGGAGTAGAGAATACTTTTTATTAGTGTTGGTTTCCATATGTTAGGTATAATTAAATATTTGGAGGTATTGAAAATGTTAAATATAAAAAAGCCTGCTTTGATTATGCTGGTATTGGCAATGCTGCTGCTGGTTGCTACTACTTCAGCCGCAGCTGGTGGAATAAGTGTTTATGTGGATGATAGGCAAGTGTCCTTTCCTGACCAGCAGCCATTCATCGACGGAAACGCCCGGACTTTGGTTCCTATCCGGTTCATCGCTGAACAAATGGGGGCAGATGTAGGCTGGGACGGAGCAACGGAGCTTGTTACTATTGAGAAAGAGGATGTTGAAATCAACCTTACAATCGGCGAGAAAAGAGCTCAGGTCAACGGGGCATGGAAGACGTTTGATACAAACGCAACGCTTGTCAATGCCAGAACAATGGTTCCCTTGCGGTTCATCAGTGAAACCCTTGGGGCAAGGGTAGAATGGGACAATGACACCAGAACGGTTTATATCTATATCAGCGGAAGTACTGGCCCTGTTGTTGAGCCGGGATATGAATACGAAGTAATAAACGGCTTTAAAGTGCCGAAAGAGACGGATATGATAATTGAAGGACTTGATACCTTTAACAACGTTGAAATAGCTTTTGCGATTGGTATTCATAAACCTATGCAGGTTCAGTTTGATCAGGTTAGAACAGCTCTTGAAAGCAAATTCGGGAAACATGCTTCTATTGACAAGGCTATAGCCTATGCCGGCCAGAAAACTGAAAGAGCCCAAACTTTGGAATCAAAATACTTTGAAGTCAACGGGCACAGGATTCAAGTTGGGTCAGATATTGGTAACTTTCGTGTCAGTATAATAGTGCGGAAGAAATAATGTTTCAAAAAATTAACAAAAAGGGCAGGGGTAAAATTCCTGCTCTTTTTATTTGGAAGGAGGAAAAACATGAAAAAAATTATGATTTTGCTAGTATTTGCTTTTATGCTTTTGATAATTCCTGCAAATGCCCTGGCACTTTCCGGGCATTTGCCTTTTGAACCGAATTTTGATTTTGAACGGGTTTTTAATTCCGATCTTTTGCGTAAGAGTGCCAATGATTATATTGAACAAAATTTCAATTTACCGTCAAATTATTTTGATGTAAAGAATGTTGCTGGTAGACCGTTTAACACGAATTCAGATATCATAGCCCGGTCTATGCTGGTATATGGTAACCCTCATGGCGATACAGTCGGAGGGTTGCATCGCTATCTTGGATACACAATTAACGATGACGTATTTACCAACGTTCATTTTCCCCATGATGCCTGGGCCGGGGGAGGCTTGGAAACAAGAAGTTGGATTCCAACGCCGTGGAAAAACAAAGATGTACAGAAATATACCTATAACAAGTTTGGCAAGGAGATTTTTATCAACGACTTCAACGACAACCCTGACTTTGAAGATGCTATTAAGGCCGGTTTGGACTACCGTTACCATGACTTACCCGGAGCAATAACAGCCAATACTTATAAGCAGGACTGGTACCAATACGTGCATATCTACCAGCCCCCAACGCCCTATACATGGGGAATGGGGGTGATGTTTCACAAGACTTCAGGCGGTCAAATGTGGTACATGAGCGTGCCTCTGGCACCGCTGGCAGCTCTGCCCTCTCAGCCGGACTTTGAAGTAGTATCTTTGGTTCCCGGGACAGAAGAAACTGAACCCGGAGCCCCTTATACCGGCACGGTAGTGTATCAATTAAAAGATACTGCCGAAGGGCCAGTCAAAGCAGATTTAATTTTAACTCATAATGGCTATCCTATCATAAATGAAACAAATGAAACAGGAGTAGAATTTGAGCCTGGGGATCTGAAGGATTTTACTTTCAACTGGACGGGGCAAAGTGGAAATTCCACCATTAGGGCAGAAATATGGCCGGTTGAACCGGCAAACTTGGAGAAAGAGCAAAGGGATGCCGATCCGGATGATAATGTCCTGGAAATGGTAGTCCCCCGGGCGGGGTACAAGCTAACAATAAAAAAGACCGGCCAGGGGACAACGATACCTGCTGCAGGAGTGCATTACTACCCAGCCAATGAACGAGTTGACCTTTCAGCCGCACCTGAAACAGGCTGGAAATTCGTCAGATGGGAAGGGGATATCAGCAGCGGTAACCCTGATACTTCAATAATCATGGACGCTGACAAAGAGGTAACAGCAGTCTTTGAAAGGGCTACACATACACTAAAAATAATTGTCAACATAGCTCCCGGCGGGACAACGACTCCCAAACCGGGAACACATACTTTTGGGCATGGCGAAACGGTCAACATTAAGGCGATCCCTTCTGCAGGTTGGAAATTTAACGGCTGGAAAGGTGACGCTTCGGGGACAAATCCAAACGTCAATATCTTGATGGATAGAGATAAAACTATTATCGCTGAGTTTGAGCAGAACATTCCTCAGCCTATGGAACCGGGGAAACCCGGAGGGTTAGGACCGCCAAAATTAGTAAATTAGCAAAAGGTAAAAATGCCGGGAGGCTGGCATATGTCTGCTGGCTCCCGGCCATTTGTTATTTTCTTGTCTGTATTTTTTTGCCGAAAGGAGTTTTTTAAAAATGATGCTAAAAAATGAAAAAGGCAGTGCAATAATTCAGGTTGCGATTATGTTTCCGATTCTGCTGGCTTTAACTTTTGGGATGATCAATTTTATCTTACTCGCAAGAGATGGGACGATAATGGAGAGCGCTGCGAGGACGGGGGCCAGGCAAGTTGGCATGTTAAAAAGCTATGACGAAGCTTTGGAAAAGGCCGAAGAAGACTTGCGATTGGGCTTGGTCAAGGGTGCTTCGGTCAGCATTGAGGGTAAAAAGCGGGCTGACCCCTTAACTTTGAACATTACGCCCTCATTACTAAAGCTTTCTCAGAATTGTTCATGATAAAGTTATGGTATTCCAGCGGTGGGCGATAGCCTATGCTGGAGTGGAGCCTCACCTCATTGTAATAGCGC
>JAAYFF010000077.1 GCA_012728375.1 Bacillota bacterium
ACGGGAGGTTATTTCTTGTAAAGCGCCCAGCGCATAGTCAATCTCTTCTTCCCGTGTAAAGCAGCTGAAGCTGAAGCGCACCGTCCCCTGGGGAAAAGTGCCCAGCGTTTGATGGGCACGGGGGGCACAGTGAAGGCCTGTGCGGCTCAGTATTCCGTAATCCTCTTCCAGGATATAGCCCAGTTCCCCGCTGTCCATTCCCTCTACTGTAAAGGAAGTTACGGCAACGGATTTTTCGGGGTCTCCCGCTCCATAAACCCGGACCCCGCGCAGTTCCTTCAAACCGTTAATAAGCCTGCGGTTAAGCTTAATCTCGTGCTCCCGGACAGCTTCAATCCCGGTCTTTTGTAGATATTTCAGCCCTTCGTTCAGCCCCGCAATGCCCGCGGTATTCATGGTCCCTGCTTCCAAGTAATCGGGCATCATTTCGGGTTGCAACTCTTCTTCCGAACGGCTTCCCGTGCCCCCCTCCCGCCAAGGCTTAATCTTTACTCCGCTGCGCAGATAGAGCAACCCCACTCCAGGAGGCCCTAGAAGGCTTTTATGACCGGTAAAAGCGGCCAGATCCGCCCCAATCCGCGAAAGATCCAAAGAAAGAGCCCCGGCAGTCTGTGCAGCGTCCAGGAGAAACAAAATTCCCCTTTTTCTCGCCAGCTGCCCAATTTCCTCCACAGGGAAAATCCTGCCGATAATATTGGAGGCATGAGTGCAGATAATCAGTTTGGTTTCCGGGCGGATAGCCCTTTCAATATCCTGGGGATCCAGCTGCCCGGTCGGGTCACAGGAAACCATCGTCGTCGTGATCACTCCCCTTTGCCGCAGCGATCCCAGCGGCCGCAGAACAGAATTATGTTCCATTGAAGTATATATCACATGATCACCGGGTTCCAGAATCCCTTTGATGGCCATGTTCAAAGAATCGGTGGCATTGAGCGTAAAGACAATCTCCTCAGGCTTGGCAGCTCCCAAAAAAGAGGCCGCCCTCTCCCTGGTCTCAAAGACCAGCCTGTCGGCGCCAAGGGAGCGCGTGTGACCGGAGCGGCCCGGATTGGCTCCGCACTGCCGCATGAACTCTTCGGCAGCCTTGTAAACTTCTTCCGGCTTGGGCCAGGAGGTGGCCGCATTATCAAAATAACAGTTTTTTAAGGTTTTTCCCATTTTAATTCCCATTACCCTTTTTTTTCAAGAAAAATCGCGATCCGGAAGGCCGGTTCTCTTCCAGTTCATAGTACCCGTTTGTTTCCACCAGCGTTTCCAGGAAAAGGGCGCGTATGGCCTCGGCATCTTCCGGCCGGCAGCGCAAAGCTGTTCCACAGCTGGAGCTGATGCTGCGGGGAACTGGAACCATTTTAAATTTCCAATCCTTCCCTGTAAGGACTTTTTCTGCTTTCAGAGCCTGAAAAGTTGTGGGAAAAGTAAAGTATGCATGTTTCATCTGCTAATACTTTTTCCTTTTTTGTTGGTGTAAAAACGCGCTCTTACTATATTATAACAGTCTGCACTTTTTTGCGACAATAGAAACCCCTAATAGTTCTTCCTTCTATTATAGATATTTTCTATAAGAAGCGCGGCACGAAAAAAGGCTTCCTTAAAAGAAAAGGAAGCCCGGGAAAAACTTGCCAAAAGCGGGCTTATCAAGCAAACGGCCCTGCGGGTTTTTATTATTAATGTTAATGACACGAGGCACAACTTGAACTGCTGCACCCGCTGCACCCGCTGGAAGAAAAGTCCGCACTACTTAAAGTGCCGGAAGAGCGGGGCTTTGTAAATACGGAGAACACTTTCCGCGTTTCTCCTCCGCATACGGGACATGCATGAACAGAGTCGTCATTTAAACGGGTCAGTTTTTCAAACTGATGGCCGCAATCGCAACGGTATTCATAAATGGGCATCTCAAAATCCTCCTAGCAAAAATTTTTATAATAATTCCACAAACCTGGTGGAAATAATATTTTCCCCTTTATCGATCTCTTTTAACATATCTTCAGTAACCGGATGGTCCACCTGCAGAACCATAAGGGCTTCGCCCTTGCTTTTCTGCCTTCCAACCTGCATGTTGCCGATATTAATATTATTCTCTCCCAGGATGGTGCCGACTCTGCCGATTGTGCCGGGCTTGTCATAGTAGCGGCTTACCAGCATGTACCGGGAGGGAACCACTTCAATACGGTAATCCCCGATCTGTACTATGCGGATATCATTACCTTCAAAAAGGGTTCCGGCAATGGTGTAGCTATTTTGGCCGGCAAAGACCTTAACGGAAATGAAATTGTGGAACGAAGCCGCGCTCTTGCTGCAGATCTCGTTTACCTTGATCCCGCGCTGCTTGGCCAGCAAAGGAGCGTTGACAAAGTTTACATTGCTTTTGAGCATAAAGCGTAAAAAGCCTATCAACAGGGCGGTAGTCAGCGGGGCAACCGGGTAGGAGGCAATCTCCCCGTTGTAAGTCACCTCGATCTTTTCCACTCTACCGTTAAACACCTGCATATAGAAGCTGCCCATCGTATCCATCAGCGGTATGAAAGGTTCTACCTCAGCCATTACCTCCGGCGGCAGGACGGGAGCATTTACAGCCATATGCACAGGTTCGCCCTTGAGGACGTGGGAAATCTGCTCAGCCACCTGGATGGCAACATTTATCTGCGCCTCCTGTGTTGAAGCACCGAGATGGGGAGTCCCGATAACCTGATCCAGCTTAAGAAGAGGGTTGTCTTTAGGAGGTTCTTCTTCAAAGACATCCAAAGCAGCCCCGGCAACTTTGCCCCTGAGAATCGCGTCGTGCAGTGCTTTTTCATCAATCAGGCCGCCGCGGGCACAGTTAATAATGCGCACCCCGTCCTTCATCTTGGCCAGCTCTGCCGCTCCGATCATATGGTGGGTGGAAGATGTCTTGGGAACGTGCAAGGTAATAAAGTCCGCCAGCGCAAAAATTTCTTCCGGGGTTGCAGAGGTGATCCCCAGTTTTTCCACCTGTTCCGTAGATATATAGGGATCATAGGCGAGAATATGCATGCCAAAAGCCCTGGCTCTTTTGGCCACTTCGCTGCCGATCCTGCCAAGGCCTATAATTCCAAGAGTTTTTTTGTATAATTCAACGCCAAGAAACTTGCTTCTCTGCCAGAGGTTTTCCCGCACCGAAGCTGAAGCACGGGATATATTCCTGGCCAGGGCCAGCATTAAAGCCATGGTATGTTCAGCAGCGGATATGGTGTTGCCTTCCGGGGCATTGACTACGAGTATGCCTCCTTCAGTTGCCTTATCTACGTCAATGTTGTCGACACCAACACCCGCCCGACCGATGACTTTAAGCTTTTTCCCGGCTTTGATAACATCCGCTGTTACCTGTGTACCGCTGCGCACCAGCAATGCATCGTACTCACCGATAACTTCAACGAGTTCCTGGGGAGATAAATCCGGCCGGATATCCACTTGAGCAACTTCTTTAAGCAGATTGACTCCTTCTTCTGAAACGGGATCGCTTACCAGAACCTTGTACCGGCTTGTCTCATCCATCTGCACAAAACCTCCCGATAGGCTGCACCTTTAAAATCTACTTTTAAAATAAATATATCACAAGTTCTGCTGTCACGCAATAATTCCCATATTGCTGTTGCAAGGGCTTTTTTAACGGTATCGGGTTGCTGCCTCCAGCAGGGCATCAAAAAGTTCCTGTCCGCCGGGATTATTTTTTCCGGCCATCGCCTCGGGGTGCCACTGCACGCCCAGGGCAAAGGGATGCCTGGTGGATTCCACCGCTTCAATTACGCCATCTGCTGCAACGGCTGATATAATCAAATTTTCCCCCGGCTTCCTGATGGCCTGGTGATGAAAGCTGTTAACCCGCAATTCGGCTTTGCCGCTGAAAATGCTTCCCAGCTTGGTCCCTTCTTTTATCTTCAAGCTGTGGTAGGGATAATAGGCGGGCGCTTTTTGCATATGTTCCAGGAGTTGCCCTCCTTTTAACTTGATATCCTGAAAAATATCCCCTCCCAGGGCAATGTTGAGCACTTGGGCCCCGCGACAGATGCCCAGGATGGGCATTTCTGCCTCAATGGCCGCGCGGGCCAGTTCAAGTTCCATTTCATCGCGCCAAGGGGAGATTTCACCGCAACCGGGAAACGGTTCTTCACCGAAGTGGTAAGGATCAACATCTCCTCCCCCGGAAAGGATCAGTCCCCGGATCATTTCCAGAGCCCTGCGTACGCTCCCGGTCTTAAACAGCATTAGCGGCACCGGAAAGCCGCCGGCCCGTTCAACAGCTTTTACATAATCCCAGGAAAGCCTTAAGCAGCGCTCTTCTTCCACGATTCCGCAGGTAATACCCACAGGGAGCATCACTGTTCTTCCTCCAAAATTAAAAAACGGGTACTCTGCAAAAACAGCTTTGCCGCAACTTTTGCAGTTTACCCTTGCCAAAACAAAAGGACGATTCCCCGGCTTAAAAGTCTATCAACCCCAGGCTGATTTTCAGGGCATCGTTGACAGAATTCATAATCACATCATCAAGTTCAGTAATCTTTTGCTGTAACCTCTGTTTATCGATAGTTCGAATCTGCTCCAGCAGGACGACCGAATCTTTTTCCAAGCCGTGCCTCCCGGCCTGCAGTTCCACATGGGTCGGCAGCTTTGCTTTTTGGATTTGAGATGTAATTGCTGCCACAATTACTGTGGGGCTGTACTTATTACCCACATTATTTTGTATAATCAACACCGGCCTGAAACCTCCCTGCTCAGAACCGACTACAGGGCTCAGATCGGCATAAAAGATAAAACCTCGCTTTATCTCCACTATCGTCACTCTCCACTAACGATTTCCTCAGCAAGACGGTCTGCTTCATTTTCTGCAGAGAGGGCTTCATTGGCCAGAGCAAGGTTTAAACGCGCCATCTCCATGTACCCTTCCTGCATCTGTTCGCGAATCTGTTTTTTCTTTCGCTCCTGAAGATAAAGCCGCATCGCTTCCCTGATAAATTCACTCCGCGTTCGTTTTTCCATCTCTACCACTCCGTCCACTTCCTGCAAAAGATTATGGGGAAGACTGATCATAATCCTTTTTGTTCTTGCCAAGGAAAGCACCCCCTAAATAATAATACTTGGGCATTTAAAAATTATTCATTAAGAATAACACAAATAATACCTTTCATATCATTCCCGTAACCTGAAATATTACACCTTTTGGGTGATTCCGGTGTAGATGCGGGGAATCCGGCTGTTGATATTGCAGAGGAGTTCATAGCTAATCGTGTCCAACTGCCGTGCCACCTGATCCACCCATATTTCCTGGGAACCCTGTTTTCCGTAAACAACCACTTCATCCCCCTCCTGGACATCCGGAACCGCTCCCACGTCCAGCATGGTCAGGTCCATGCAAACACGGCCGATTACCGGAACTTTCCGGCCGCGGACCAGCATGACGCCATTATTGGAAAGCCGTCTGCTGTATCCGTCCCCATAACCCAGGGGCACCACAGCTACCAGTGTTTCTGTTGCAGCAGTAAATGTCCTTCCGTAACTGACCGGAGTCCCCGAGGGAATTTTTTTTAAAAGAACGATCCGGCTCTTCAGGGAAAGGACAGGGCAAAGCTTGATCTTTTCCCTGGAAACCTCATCAGAAGGATAATAACCATACATGCCGATTCCTATTCGCACCATATCCAGGTGAGACTCCGGAAAATTAATGGCTGCCGCGCTGTTGGCTGCATGTTTGAGAGGGATGTGGATACCTTTCTTTTCTCCCTCCCTGATCACGGCCTTAAACTTTTCGAGCTGTTCCTCCATAAAATCCTTTTCCATTTCGTCCGCGGTGGCAAAGTGGGTAAATAATCCTTCAAGCCGAATCCCGGGAAGAGCAGACAGTTTCTCCAGGAGTGAGATTATTCCGGCCGGTTCCCGCAGCCCAAGGCGGCTCATTCCGGTATCCAGTTTTACGTGAACCGACACCTTCTTCCCCGCAGCCACCGCCTGCTGTGAAAGGGAAAGGGCTGCTTCCCAATGGGAAATAGCCGGGGTCAGGTCGTATTCCAATAAAAGGCGGTTTTGGCGGGGATCCGTATACCCCAGGATTAAAATTGGAGATTTGATCCCTTTCTTCCGCAGTTCCAATCCTTCTTCGAGAGAGGCTACCCCCAGCATCGAAGCCCCCTCCTGTAGGGCGACACGGGAGACCTCATATGCTCCGTGGCCGTATCCATCCGCCTTAATCACAGCCATAATCCGAACGCGGGGAGGCAGAAGGCGCCGAAAGCTTTTTAAATTATTAGCCAGACAGGACAGGTCGACCTCTGCCCAGGTAGGCCTCCCCAGATTGCATGTACCAGTCATAATTTCTTCACCAGCGGCAAATAAAGTGGATCCGGCTCCGGCCTGAAATGAAAAACGATACAGGAAAAAAATCAAGTACAATCAATATTTATAGTTATTCAACGTTATTCAGTTTTATTCCTGCCGGATGTATCCTTTTCCATATTTACTCTTTATACCAATGGCCTAATCAGCTTTCAACAACCCTGAAAAGGCTGTTAATTCTCTCGATGGCCGGGAAAGCCTTTATTTTTTCCAAAGCACGGTTAAAGCTTCTCTCCTCCACAACATGAGTAATGAGCACGATCTCTGCCTTGCCTTGGACGCTGCGTTTTTGAATAATCCTGTCCAGGCTGACCGCCTCGTCGGCAAAGGCATTGGCAAGGCCGGCAAAAACCCCCGGCTGATCTACGGCCTCCAGGCGCAGGTAAAAAGCAGAGGAAAGCATCTCTATGGGAATAATTCTTTTTTCCAGGAAATCCGTCTCCATAATGCCGTTTTCAACCTGATGGTTAATGTTGCGGATAACGTCGATAAGGTCGGCGACAACAGAGCTTCCTGTGGGCATGGAACCGGCCCCCGGCCCGTAAAACATAACCTCCCCCACGGCATTTCCCACAAGGTACAGGGCATTATTTTCGTCAAGCACTCCTGCCAGGGGATGCGTGGAAGGAATTAAAGTGGGATGCACCCTTAAGGCGATGCCTCCATTTATTTCCTCCCCGATAGCCAACAGTTTTAGAGTAAATCCCAGCTCCCCGGCGTAAAAAATATCCCGCAGATTAATGCCCCGTATCCCTTCCACATATACATTTTCGTAACGAACCCGGCTGTTGAAGGCAAGTCCGGCCAGGATGCAAAGCTTGTAGGCGGCATCCTTGCCGTCCAGGTCGCTGGAGGGGTCTTGTTCGGCAAAACCTTTTTCCTGGGCTTCTTTCAGGGCAGCAGCAAAATCTGCCTTATCGAGGGACATGCGGGTTAGAATATAATTGGTAGTCCCGTTAATAATCCCCATGAGGCGGGTAATCTTGTTGGCACCGAGGCTGTGTTTAAGCGGCCGGATCAAGGGAATTCCCCCGCCTACGCTGGCTTCATAGTAAATATTCCGGCCTTTTTGCCCGGCCAGGAGGAGAAGCTCTGCCCCCGCGAGAGCCATCAGATCCTTGTTTGCAGTAATAACGTATTTCTCGTTCTTTAAAGCCTCTTCCACATAAAGGTGAGCCTCCTTAGTCCCCCCGATGAGCTCAATTATCACCTCTATCTCCGGATCCCTGATAATTTCCCAGGGATCTGTAGTCAATAGTTTTGGATCAACTTGGACAGACCTTTTCTTGCCGGGATCCCTGACCAAAATCTTCTTTATCTCTATCCCTGCCCCGGCTCTGCGGGTAACTTCCTTGTTGTTGATCTCAAGTATGCGCAAGACTCCGGAACCTACCGTTCCCAAACCCAAAAGCCCAACCTTAATGACTCGTTCCATAATCGCGGCGACCTCCGTAATATGGTAAATAAGCTCATTTCTGCCCGTTTCCCGCTCATTATATCACCTGGATCCTTATTGTGCAATCAATTAAGGGCTACTTTTGCAGCACTCCCTGTACCAAAAATTTTGCTTTAATAAAAAAATACTCCAACCGCTTTAGCTGGAGTACATTACCGATTAAGTTATTTCCGACGCCCTTTTTTGCTTGCTTTTGCCCGTCTCTTTTCTCTTTCAAAGGTAAATCCTCGATTTTGCTCCCAAAAGAAAGGTTTTACTTTTCATCCCATTTTGCAGGCTGTCCCTGCCGCTTATTTCCGTTTCCTCCCCCACAATGCTGTTGAGAATAATTCCTTCCACCCTTCGTATGGAGACATTTTCCAGGAGAATGCTCCCTTCAAGGGCGGAACCCTCCACAAACGAGCCGTTACCGATGGAAGTAAAGGGCCCGATATAAGAGTCTGCTACCCGGCAATTTTCTCCGATAATGAGAGGCCCCTGCAGGATGCTCCCCGAGATCAGGGATGAGGGGGTGACAAAACAATTTTGCGAAAGCCTTTCGGTAAAAAGCCCCTTTTTGCTTTTCCTGCTAAGGGAAGATAGCATCATGCGGTTCGCGGCCAGAACATCTTTAGGCCTCCCGATATCCAGCCACCATCCTGAAAACATATAGGGAGCCACCCTTCCCCCCATGTTTATAAGCTGCTGTATTGCATCGGTGATCTCCAGCTCGCCGCGCTCCGAAAATGAGATCCGGTCAATGGCGGGAAAAATGGTCTCCCTAAAAATATAAATTCCCATGATGGCAAGATTGCTCCTGGGATTTGCGGGTTTTTCCGCCAGAGAAATGATCCGCCCGTCTTTTACTTCAGCGACGCCGAACCTCTGCGGTTCGTCAACGGGAATAAGAAAGACAACAGCATCAAAACGCCCCTCTGCAAAAATTTTCAGGGCTTTGTCCAGCCCTTCCTCAAAAAGGTTATCTCCCAAAACCATAACAAAATCGCTTTTCCCCAGGAAAGGCCGGGCTGTTTTGACGGCATGGGCCAGCCCGAGGGGGGCATCTTGCACAATATAGGTAAGCTTGACTCCAGGAAGATGCTCTTTCTCAATTTTTTTCTTAATGAGCTCTTTTTTGTCGCTGACAATGATCCCAATTTCGTCAATCCCGGCATGCTGCAGCGCGTCAATGATATAACAGAGCACCGGCCGGTTGGCAATGGGGATAAGCTGCTTGGGCAGGGTATGGGTTAAGGGCTGCAGGCGGCTTCCGGTACCGCCGCTTAGAATAAGACCTTTCATCGCAGCCTCCTGTCTTTTTACCACTGGAACGGTATCATGGGAGTATCCACAGGCAAACGGTACTCGTCTGGTTCGGCATGGTTATATGGTTCAGTGGGACAGTTGAGCAGAAGGACTTCCTTCATCCCCAGCGCTTTAAAACCGTGGATCACCTGGGGAGGGATGCTGATCAGAAGGGGATTATAATCGCCGGCAAAAAACTCGTCTACCAGGCCGCGGGTGCGCGAGCCTTCCCGGTTGTCGTAAAGAACAATTTGAGCCATACCGGACAGAACAGCAAAATAATCCTTCTGCAGCCGGTGATAGTGCCAGGCTTTGATCACCCCGGGATAAGCAGTGGTCAGGTAGATCTGCCCAAACTTTTCAAAGATAGGATCATCCCGGCGCAAAATCTCTATAAGCCTTCCCCTTTCGTCAGGGATAAAGGAAAGCTTTTTGACCATCACACCCTCTATTTGAGGCATCCTCTTTCCTCCTTTGCTCTTTAGTAAGGCAACTCGGACCTGAATTTATATACATACCATTCCACCGTTTTTTGAAGGGCCACTTCCAGCACGCACTTGGGTTCCCAGCCAAGTTCCTGCTTTATTTTTTCCGCTTTGACCGCATACCGCCTGTCGTGCCCGGGACGATCGGCAACAAAATTAAGCAGGGAAGGGGATTTTCCCATAATATGAAGGATAGAGCCGGCCAGTTCAAGATTGGTCCTTTCTTCCTCCGCGCTGATATTATAAATCTCACCCGGTTTTCCATCAAAAAGAACCCGTTCCAGGGCCCGGCAGTGATCCTTGACAAAGAGCCAGTCTCTGACCTGCATTCCGTCACCGTACACGGGAATCGGCTCGTCGCGCAGGGCGCGATAGACGACAACAGGTATAAATTTTTCCCGGTGCTGATAAGGACCGTAATTATTTACTGAACGCGTTATGCAGGCATTCAAACCGTATGTCCTGTGGTAAGCCCTGGTCAAACAATCAGCTGCTGCCTTGCTGGCAGAATAAGGATTATTGGGAGCCAAAGGGGAAGTTTCCGTAAAAAAACCCCCTTTATCCAGGGAGCCGTACACTTCATCGGTTGAAACCTGGACAAATTTTTTAATTTTTACCTTTCTGGCTGCTTCAAGGAGATTTAAGCATCCGATAATGTTCGTTGCGGCAAATTGGGGCGGGAAAACAATACTCCTGTCCACATGAGATTCGGCTGCAAAGTTGATAATCGCATCAACGCCCTCGCTGACAACCTTGTTGACTGCTTCGGCATCGCTGATATCTCCCCTGATAAATGAATAGTTACTGCTTCCGTCAATACCTTCCAGATTAGCAAGATCCGCTGCATAAGTGAGCTTATCCATATTGATAAAAAAAATCCGGGGATAACGGGGCACCATCTCTAAAAGAAAATTACTGCCGATAAAACCGGCTCCACCTGTAACCAGTATTTTATGAAACAAAATTTTCACTCCGCTTTCTCTATCGTTCAAAAACCGGAAGCAGGACTAATAAGCTTCATTTTTCCGGTACCTACCGGAAAGGGGGGTATTTCCCCGGCCCGCCTCAACAGAAATTTCCCATCTTTTTTAGTTCCTCAAGGCGCTTGTTGTACTCTTCCGCACTTAAATTTTCCGGTTCTTTGGAAACGTGGAAGTATGAAGAATCCTTTCCTCTGAGGACTTGCAAACGCCGTCTGGAAATGCTCCGCAGGAATTCATTATCTTCTCTTTTCTCAGACAAAATTTTCACTCCCATCTTCTTTCAAGTGAACTTCTTTATTATTTTATGGCCGGGGGGCTGAAATGGTTAATGGACAGCGATTAAGAAAATTCTTTCCTGCTTTATTTTTTTACCTCTCATTCAGTAACACATTTTTCTTCCGCTCATACACTAAAGCAGAGCAGCAAAGATCATGCAGATCTTCCGATAGATACAAAAACAGCATTATCGTATGCAAGCTCTTCAGCCAACAGCACGATTCAAGAAAAGAAAGGAGTGTATTAAATGGCCGGTCCAGGCATTGATCCGGAAACTGGTGAGTTCTTGCAGCCTGGTCTTTGTCCTATCAACCCCTATACAGGACAGAGAGAATGCCCTCCCACAACTGAAATAGATTGCCTGGTAGTGGAGAAGGTTTTTGATCAGTGTTTTAAGGAAGATATTGTTCACAGGAGTTTCCCCATCCCCACAGGGCATGGTGGACCCTGCGCAAATGTTGACCTGACCAGAGTTGATCGGGTAGAATGTCAAGTTCTTTCCGCGGATTGCGTTGTCGTTGATGTCAGTGCGCCCATTGAGGGTAATACCCGCATTGTAACCGTCAGGCAGGATGTAGAGCTACGGATTGAACTTTGGGATGACAGCCCGCCCGTACCCGTCCTTCTCTGCACGTTTAACGAAACCATAACCGATTTCTTTAACCAGGTAACACTGTTTGTTCCTCCTCCGGGCGTTCTTTTTGGCCCTGCCGGAGGCCCCTTCGTTTTCTGCGAAGTGGTTAACTTTACCTGTTTTGGAATTCCGGAAACCGTTCCGCCCGGTGACCCGGTAAGGAATGTTATCATTACCGTTAAAATCTGCAAGGTTATTGAAGTTACTGCGTTCGTCAAGCTGCTGGTTCCTGTTTTCGGCTTCTGCGTCCCCAGACCCTGTGAAGCTGCGCCGCAGCAGATAGAGATCGAATGTCCGCCTATTAGCAGTCTCTTCCCGCCTCAACCGGATGAGGGAAATAACACCTGATGTTGGACAATAAACCTTAAGGAGCGAAATTCCGCCTCGCTTAAAATGCAACGCCCCGGGAAACAGAAAAGTTTCCCAGGGCGTTTTTTTGCCTTTACTTTGTCAAATTATCAGTCCGTAAAAATCTGGACCATGAGGATTCCGGGAACATTTTTCAAGGATAAAACGCCAATCCCCACATTATTATAGTTTGGGCTGAGCATAATCTGCCGGTGCCCTTTTGTGCTGTATTCCAGCTGAAGGTGGCACTGGTTTATATTCCCGGCTTTGGAAAGGTTCTCAGCAGCCATTTTAAAGGAAACACCCGCATTGCGGAGCATAGTACCGATAGAGCCGTATGTAGGTGAAGTATGATCAAAATAATCGTTGTCAATCATATCACGGGCCTTCATACGGGCAACTTCTGTCAACTGGTAGCTTATGTTGACAGGCTTCAGGTTATGCTTAATCCTCGTCTCATTTAACAATGTGTATGCCTTGGCCTCATTTGCATTTAGCCAGGAAGGGGGAGCAGGGATATCGGGCGTCTCCTGTGAGGGCGGAGACGCCGGATCATCAGGCTCCGGCACACTGGGGTTAGACGGGACAACTGTTCCGCGGCCGGGTGTTGGATCAGGAACATAGCCCCGGTCTGTCCTTGAAAAGCGGGAACCTCCGCTGCCCGGCTGGGACGGCGTGGGTACCGACGGCGGAGTCCCGGGATCTGCAGGTTCCGCCGGCACATTCGGCTGGCCTGGGGATATTTCTCCGCTAGGTGGATTAACCAAGAAACCTCCCCTGTCCGGACCCGCGCGGAAAGCTTCCGCCCCCGCTGCGGGGAGGAAGAGGAACATCAGGGAAAATAACAGCAGCATACAACAGATTTGCTTCTTTTTCATTTTACTCCTCCAAAATTTTTTTTAATTATACTTATTCTTCATCTAATCATACAAACCGCCATTTCTGGGATAATATTCACGAGTTACTTTTCTTTTCCCCGGGCCTGTCATATTGTTAAGGAATCTTAATATTTTAATAACATGTCAATAAATGTAAATAATAACCTGGACTTTTGCTTAATACATATAAAGAGAAGGGTTGCCAAATAGAGGAGAAAGATTGTGAAAACAGACTTTTTTCCGGGAATTAACCTGTTTCCCGCTTTCATAGAAGAAGAGGAAAGAAAGACTTGCTACCTGCTGGGAAAAGACGGTTCTCTGCTTCAATTTCAAGAAAAAGACGATAGATGGTCTCTTCTTTCACCCTATTCAGGCCGGCAAACTTTTAAAGGATTTGAAGCCTTGGTGGACAACAGGGGCAAGCACATCCTGGTTGCTTTTGATGAAAGGGGAACGCTTTTTCTGCTGCAGCCGGAGGAGGTCGACCGCGCTCCCGAGGCATTTTGCAGAAAAACCGGCACAGAAGTCATTCAACTTTCCGCGTGCCTGGACCTACAAAATATTTTGCACCTGCTGCAACTTTCCGCCATCCGGGGGGAAAAGGCCTGTTCCCTCGTTTACCACCGCTATGAGCAGAATAAATGGACAGCAGACGTTATCCTTGAATGGAGCCCCGGCAATGTTCAGCCATTTGCCCTCATAGTGCAAGGGAAAGGCGGCTCCCTGTTCGCCCTTTACAGTACCTGCGAGGACGGCCTCTGCCGCCCGGTGCTGCGGGAACTGAAAAAAAGGCAGATTGGAAAAACAATCAGCTTTCCGGAAAAATGGGAAAACCCCCTTTTGCCGTCTGTCTGCCTTGCCGGGGATAAGCTGCACATTTCCATGCTCAGCCGCATCCGAGATTCTCTTTTTTTAAATTATGCCTGCCTTTCCGATGAAAAGTGGGAAAACATCCTAATACAGGAAGTATCGCCCTTTACCCTGACCCCGGCACCCCTTTACCTCCGGGGAAAAGAGCTTTTGTTAACCTGGGGAAAGCAAAACACGATCTTTTTTCTCTTTTCCGGCGATGGCGGCAAGAGCTGGGAGAGGACGGGGGCTCTTCCGCGGGGGCAATATCTTCGCTTAATCCGCTATCTAGCCTCTCCGGACAAACAGTATCTAAACGGGAAGTGGAAAGGAGACTATTTCTTTGCCCGGGGGAGTCCGCCCGTACACCTTGTTAAACCTGAAGAAATGCTCAGCTACGGAGATGAAACAGTGCCCTTTGAACAAGAATTTAAAACTCTAGATCGTCTTTATTCTTCTCTCGCGGTCCGTGCCGGGCAAATGCACAGCGTCAATCTGGATCTGCAAAACAAACTGGCCAAAAAGGAACAAGAATTTTCCCGGCTCTATGCCCGAAGCATTTCGCAAACCAGAGAGCTTGAAGAGCATTATAAAAGCAAGATAAGTGAGTTTGAAAAAGCCGCAGCAACTTTTAAAAGCATCATTAAAGAACTGCAAAGCCAAATAAAAAAAGAAAAAAAACTGCAGGAAGAAAAACAACAAAATCAATCTCTGGAGATTTCCCGTTTAAAGGAAGAAATTAAAAAACTGCAGGATAAAATTAGCAGCCAGGAGGAGACGATCAGGCAGCTCAAGGAAAAGAACCTTTTTCTTGAACAAAAAAATGAAGAACTTCAAAAAAAGCGGGTGCACTTTTTTCAAAGAATATTTAAAGGCTTCAGGCCTTTATAATCCGAGCATAGCGGATGTAAAAATATTTAATAAAATTGTCGTAACTTAGGGATATTTTACTTTAAATTATATTAAGTATATGAGATAATAAACATATGCCAATTTTATGGAGGTGGAGTTAATTGAAAAGTCTGAAGCGTAAAGTGAGGATTTGTTCAGGAATGTTGTTGGTCCTATTTTTCCTTTTATCGCTGGCTTGTCCCGCTTATGCTGCAGGCCCGGAAGCCCCTATCAAGGTTTTTCTTAATGGAACTGCCCTGGTGATGGATGTGTCACCGGTGCAGAAAGAAGGTCGTACCCTTGTGCCTTTTCGCGCCA
The DNA here is from genome assembly GCA_012728375.1 of Bacillota bacterium. Taxonomy (GTDB): domain Bacteria; phylum Bacillota; class Dethiobacteria; order DTU022; family UBA8154; genus DUNV01. The sequence goes on from JAAYFF010000077.1 coordinate 14,748, forward strand.
TCGGGGAAGCCTTGATGGCTGAAGTAGACTGGGATGGGTCTGCCGGAAAGGTTACTTTGACTTTGGAAGACAAAACTGCCCAATTGGTCATCGGGGATAAAACAGCTTATGTGAACGGGAAGGCCACAACTCTAGATGTGCCCGCAATGCTTGTGGAGGGCCGGACCATGGTTCCCCTGCGGTTTATCGGCGAATCTTTAGGGGCGTCCGTGCAATGGTCTGAAGAATTAAGGCGAATAGATATCACCACAGCCACGGGCGCGCCCCCTGCCCCTGCTGCCCCTGAACCTTCCGTCAAGCGGCCTCTCAGTCAGGTAATGGTTTATATAAGCTTGGATGATGAGGGAGAAGTGCACCCTGATATCCGGCAAACGGCCGGCATGGATGATGTCACCTACAACTGCTACCTGAAACTAATGGCTCAACCGGGTCTTGCCGGTAAAACCGTGGGGATTGTGTATGACTTTGTGGGGATGCGCATAGTAGACGGCCCTGTGGAGAAAGATGGCATTACCTGGTGGAAATTAGAGGGGCATGGAAAAAGCGGCTGGGCGGACGAGAGGTGCCTTAAAGAAATTGAGGGGGAGTGGGACTCCCAGGTTGAAAGCGCTATTGCCTGGGCCATTGAAAATATCGGAAGAACGGACTACAGTTACAAATGCCTGCGTTTTGTCCAGGACGCGTACAGGAACGGAGGGTTAACCCTTACCGGGATGCCTTGGGGATCTGCCAAAAACGCGGCGACAATTTTCAACGCGGAGGCGAATAAAGATAAAATTGTTCCTCGGGGTGCTGCGGTATTTTATAACTGGGAAGGAACAGTAGGGGGGACTACTCAAAACTGGGGCCATGTAGGAATAGCCCTGGAAACTGGGAAATACGATGAAATCGATATCATTAATGCCTTGGAATATGTGTCTATTGAACCCGGAGCATATCTAGCCCACTACACGGCCATGGACTATATCGGCTGGGCTTGGATCTTTAACAAAAAATAAATATGACATAATCCGCAGGGACAGGCCTTTGAAAATCCAACCTGTCTCTGCGGTCCCCCATTTTATGAACCCTTGAAAAATCTGCCTTGTAGAATTATGAAAAATGCTCAATCCCCATAAATTAATAAAACAGGCCGAAGAATTACAGCCTGTTTTTATTCCTTCCGGCAGCCGTCCGGACGGAGATGATACGATCTGCTAACAAAATAACCGCTTCATAATTTACTTTTTAGGAATTTTTCGCCCCGGCAAAACCTTTAAGGTTACTATTGCGACAGCTGTACTTTTTCAGAAGAATTACATTGCCGTTGCTGGACTTTAAAAGTTCCCGGCAGTCTTCACTGCTAAATCCCCGACGGCTCAATCTTCCTGTTAAAAGCTCTTCCGATGATCTTACCACCTGAAACAATTTATTCGCCTCCTTCCATCCTTTATTACAGTATGAAAGAAATGATATAATTGTTACAATACATCCTTGAAGAAGTCCCTTAATGCTTTTTTATAATGCCTAACAGGTTTAAAACCCCTTATCCTCCAGGACGCATTATCCAGCACCGTAAACCGGGGGCGGTTTGCCGGCAGCTTAAGCTGCTCCATTTTTATCGGAATAACCAAGTCTTGACAACAATCCGCAAGCCCGGCAATCTCCAAGGCCAATTGATAGCGGCTGCAAAAGCCGCTGTTGGTAAGATGATAGGTCCCGTAGCAATCCGTCTCAATCAATAATTTAACCGCCCGGGCCAGATCGTCTGTAAAAGTTGGGGAGCCAATCTGATCTATGGCGGCTTGAACATATTTCTGCTCCGTTAACTTTTGCCGGACAAAGCTGACGAAGTTGGCACCACTTTTTCCGAACAGCCATGATGTTCGCACGATATAGTGCCGAGGCAAGGCTTTTCTAACCAGCACCTCCCCGGCAAGTTTTGATGCTCCATAAACGGAAAGGGGATTTGGCCGATCATCTTCCCGGTAAGAAACGCTGCTTTGACCGTCAAAAATATAATCCGTACTAAAGTGAACAAGGCGTGCACCCGCTCGCCGGGCACAAACAGCAATATTTTCAGCTCCCCGGGCATTAACCGCAAAAGCTCTTTCAGCAAATATTTCGCAATCATCCACCCGTGTGAAAGCAGCCGGGTTTAAAATGACATGGGGCTTATAATCTCGGACAATGCTCCAGGTTTGCTGAAGGTCGGTTATATCCATTTCCGCCCTGGGCAGGGAAAGCACCTGCCCGTCATTAAAGCTTTCGGCCAGGGCACAGGCCAGCATGCCTCCGCCCCCGGTAATCAGGATGCGCTTCATTCTTCTTTGTGATCATCCTTTAAAATTTAAATTTATCAGAGTACCGAGCTGTGCGGGTTAATTTTTGTTTTTCTCCTTTTGACCCTCCAATTGTTGAAAAATGAGATCATAATACCGGTAACGTTTTGTTCCTTTTTGAGAATAGCAGTCCTGTGAACGTTTTTTTAAGGGAGAGGCAGCTTTGCTTTCTTGCTCCAGAGCAATCAGATCCTCCTTTTCCCATAAATTATCGGTCTTTTCCTTTTTATAACCGGATTTCAATTGATCCTCGCCCTCAAAGACCCGCGTTCCCTTAGCGGTTTCCAGCTCATCTCTTTTTCCCTCCGATTCTTCTGCGGGAGCATCCGTTTCGGCAGCCTCCCGGCCGGGGCTCTCCTCCGGAAAAGTAGCTATCGTTTGGCCCACAGAGGGAACTTGTATTTTTTTATACTGAAATCCATTGTAAATAATTTTTACCTTTACATTTATTTTCCAGGGAATAAAGGGTATTTTAGCTGCAAAGTTCAGCCCCCAAAGCCTGCTGAAGTTAATTTCCACTTCGCTCTCACAATCCAGAGGGGTATCGCCGCCGGGGTACTGGCCGGCCGGATTTTCCACAAGATAACAAAACCTCCGGGGAAAAACTCTTAAGCAGCATTTACCCGGGCTTTTGGGGGAGTGTAAACCCAGCCAGACTTTGTAGCCCCCGCGTATATAAATTATACCGTCAGGGGTTTGAGCATAAATTACCTCCAACTGTTCAACATGTGCGAAGAGTAACTGTGGATATAAGAATGAATTAAAGGAAAAATGATCGACAAATGAAGGCAAAAAGCGCTCCCGTTCTTCCTTTTTTACTTCTTCCATATCATTTTTCACCCTGGAAATGATCTCCAATCTTAAAAATAAACTTAAGACCTGCCCTTAGAACATGGGCAGGCGTAAACCCGGCTCAAATTAACTGACCTCCGGTCAGTTCTCTTTCCTTTTTCAACAATTAACAAAATTGCCCAGATCCTTTATATTGGATTTGAATAAGCTTCGTTGCTTAAGAAAAGTGACATCGCCTTTTTTGCTCTGTAAAATATTTTTGCACTCCTCCAGGCTAAAGCCGCGACGGTTGAACCTGCTTTTTAAAATTTTTTCCGGTTCTCTAAGGATAGTAAGCAATCCATTTCTTCCTTTCCCATTAGTTTCTATAATATATGAAGAAAAATAAAAAACCGTGTAACTGCTTAATGCAGGGTACAACAATATTATCTCTTGGCATGAGCAGTAACAAAAACGTTATCTTTTGGCATCCTTGCCCTTGACTTTGTACAAACTCCATTTTTGCTTTAATAAATATTTGTTGTACCTGTATATTTCCTGAAGGTCCATGTTGTTTTCCAGAAAAGTTTTATGGGAAAAATGATGAATAAAAACATCGCCCGCGCAGAACAGCTTGAACCCGGCCAGCCTTGCCCTGAGGCAGTAATCAGCATCTTCGTGAGTACCTGCACCAAAGGCTTCATCGAAATATCCTATTTTTTCTACTACTTCCCCTTTGATGAGGAAACAAAAGCCGCTTAAACTGCGCACAGGGAACCATTTGCTGCTGTCCGGGCGATTGAAGTCAGCGGTAAAAGCATAATATTCCTTCATATTCTTGAATTCTTTTTCCAGCCTCTGCCGGCCTGGAACGCGATTGCTCATCGGGCCCACGATGCCAATCTTATCATCGCTTAAAGCGCAGGAAAGCATATTGTTCAGCCAGTTATGGCTGACCAGGCAATCATTATTTATAAGAACCATGTATTTCGTTGAAGCAGCGCGCATTCCCTGGTTGTATCCTCCGGGAAAGCCCAGGTTTTTCTTATTGTGAATAACATGTGCACCGGGGATGCTATCAAAAAACTCTTTCGTTCCATCTGTTGAACCGTTATTGATCAGCACAAGCTTATACCCGGCCGGTGTGTAATCCTGTATGGATTGCAAGCAGGCCTTTGTGTAATTAAGGGCATTATAAGCGGCCAGAATGATGGTCACATTACTGACATCGAAGGACCGCGCCTGTTGTTTCCTCATCTCCATTACTCCTAGAAAAAAAGGATATACTAAACATATATTGCCGTTACTATTATTCTATTGCGCGGGGTTCATTTTGTGCCCGGCAGCCGATTAAAAAGGGACTAATTTGTTATTAGATCCAGCGGGAAAAAAATGCACAAATACTTGACTCAGTGGCTGTTTATCATTCGCCTGGTTGGAAAAGTCCTGCCTGCAGTGGAAAAGGAACTACAAACCTGGAGACAATTTCTGCGGGCTTGTCCGTCCCCTTTTCTGCAAAAACAAGCCCTGCAAAGCATCCGGAACAAACGGTTCCACTGCCAGGGCGGAGCCGCCTTTTCCCTTCTTAACCCATCTGCAGCAGAAAAGCTCATACCCATGATCGTAGCTTACCAGACGATTAGCGATTACCTCGATAATCTCTGCGACAGGGTCCCCCTCTATGAGGGGATTATGTACCTGACGGACCGGGAAAAAGATACCCTGATTGAAAGGGGGCTTCGCCATCTGCATTTATCCATGTTCAGGGCGCTTCAGCCAAATTACGGGAATAACGAAAACTTTTACTACTTTTACCCTGTTAAGGGTGACGGAGGGTATCTGGATAATTTGGTAAAAGTAAGCCGGGAGATGCTCAGCGGGCTTCCCGGCTATGTGAAGGTAAAAGAGAAAATTTTTTTTCTGGCCGCCCTTTATTGCGACCTGCAGGCGCTCAAGCACCTTTCGCCGGGGAACCGTTCCCGTTACCTGATGGAGTGGTTTCAACGGTACCAAAAAGCATATCCCCAGCTCTATTGGAATGAGTTTTCCGCTGCATGCGGTTCTACCTTGGGAATTTTTGTTCTTTTATCTTGGGCCTCCCGCCGGGAAATAACCACCAATGAGGTGGAAGCACTTTTTAACGGATACTTTCCCTGGATTTGCGGACTGCACATTCTGCTGGACTACTTTATTGACCAGGAAGAGGACCGGCGTGAAAAAGACTTAAATTTTGTATCTTTCTACCGGGATATGGAACAATGCCTTGGCCGTATGGAAAAATTCGTTAAAATGGCGCTCATCCAGGCCAAAAAAATGCCGCACCCCATTTTCCACTGCACCATCGTAAAAGGACTTTTGGCTCTCTATCTTTCTGATCCCAAAATAATCAGCCAGAACCTAGAAAAAAGCGCGTTTCGCCTTTTGGCAGCAACAGGAGAAAGGGATATCTTCGCCATGCTGCACGCCTGCCGCCTGCTGCGAAAAAGGAGGCTGATTTAGCCAATGTTCAGCAAGATCTTTGGGGAATGGAAAGGGCAAGTTCTTTCAGAAGTGTTTTTGCGGGGCTATCGCGGACAAAAGAAAGATACTCCAGGGCTTTCTCAATGAAGGAAAGGGCAATTTTGCGGCAAGTTTCCAGGGGTACCCGGTTGCAGGAGGGATCGCGCAGGAATTCCAGAGAGGCGGAAGAAAAATCTTTTCTGCTGATTATTTCCCTAAGGAGCGGCCCCCAGTCAGGGTCCTGCAGAATGTAAATAAGGGGAAGTGTAATATTCCCTTCCCTTAGGTCATTGCCCACCGGTTTGCCGGTAATGGCAGGTTTTCCTACAATGTCAAGGATATCATCCGTTATTTGAAAGGCAAGGCCCAGATTGCGGCCAAAAGCTTCCAGCTTCCCGATAGTCGTATCATCCAAGGCAGCCAGGCGTCCGCCCGCGCCGCAGGAGGCTTCAAGCAAAACGCCGGTTTTGCGGTAAATATTGGCGAAATAATCCTCTTCGGATATTGTCAGGTCAAAAGCACATCCGGCCTGCTCAATCTCTCCTTCGCACATCGTGGCGATAGCCCGGGTAAAGAGCATATTCAGCTCGAAATCACCACAATAGGCAAGGAGTTCAAAGGCACGGGCAAAAAAGAAATCTCCCACTAAAACTGCCGAGCGATTGCCAAAAACATCGTTTAACGACAGTCTCCCCCTTCTTTCGGAGGAAGCATCAATCACGTCGTCGTGGATTAAAGAAGCCGTATGAATAAGTTCAACGGCTGCAGCAGCCCTGACCAGGGTATACTCTTCGGCAAAGGTGCCCAGATTTCCGCAAAGCAACAATAAAACCGGCCGCAACCGCTTTCCTCTGCCGGCTAAGACATAATCTGCCTGTTCCCTTATTAATCCTTTACCGGGAGCCCTGTAATCCTGAAGAATCCTTTCAACCTTTTCCAGGCTGTCTCCCAGTAATGCTTTTATTCTGGCCTGCAAGAGTTCCAGGTCGGTTGTCCCTGTTTCCTGTTTAGTTAAAAATGGATCGTATATCCTGGTCACTGTTTTACCGTACCGCCTTTATTGTCAATTTGAAAAAATTCATCGGGAATATGGGCATTGAGAATTGTCTTGCGGAATAGAACCCGCTGCTTAAGTTTATCTTGCTGATCATAAACAAGGATCTGCACCGGCAGCATCGTCCTTTTCTCCAGCCAGACTTCTTCATAGGCGTGATCCCTCCGGGAATCTTGAGGGACAACCCGCAGCAGGTAATAAGAATGCTTTTCCTTCTTTTCTATGCCTAAAAATTTCCTTTCCCGGGAATTGGCAAGGCCGTCTAAAAAATTATTTAACAAAAACGGGGTTGGGGCAAGCTCCTGAACGCCGGCATCCAGGGGAAAAAAATCTCCCATTTCCGGGCTGGACAGCCACATTTTTTCCCCGTCGGAAATAATAACCTGATCAGGCTTTGAATTTTCTTCCGGGCAGTAGGGAAAAAGCTCGACCCGGAAAAAATGCGGGTATCTGTACCAAACCTGCGCAAAATGTTCCCGGGTCTCGTCTCCCTGGTTAAAGGCCATTTCCAGGAGAAAATGATAACTGTTGATTTTCTTTCCTCGTTTCAGCGTGCTCTCGATGATACTTTCCGCATCATCTAAGCTCCGGCGGGGATTAAAATAGAAAAAACCTGTCAATAAGAGCAAAATCAGCAGCGCGGCAACTATCCTGCCCGGTTTGGATCCCATCTTTACCATCTCCAAATTGGAAAAACCTATTCATATATAAATGTATATTTTTTTTATTTTTTTATAACCGCTTTTTTACTGCTGAAACTCTTTAACAGGGAAGAGCGCTCCAGGCGCGCGGCTTGAAAATTCTGAGACCCGGTTCAAGGCAGGAGGAATAAAAGCGAGGACATCTCCGGCCAAATGACCTCTTTCACCGACCTGTTCCGCCAGCAGGTCCCCGGCCAGGCCGTGGAGATAAGCCCCGCAGACAGCCGCCCACTGCGGCGGGAGTCCCTGGGCAGCCAGCCCCGTAATTAAACCGGTTAGAATATCTCCCGAGCCGGCAGTGGAAAGAACAGGGTTTCCCGTGGGATTGACAAATACTTCACCGTCAGGAAGAGCTGTCACGGTGTGGGCTCCTTTAAGCACGACAATGCTGTCCCACTCCCGGGCTTTCTCCGCTGCTATTTCCCACCTCCTCCGTTGAATGGCAGGCACCTCTATTCCCGTCAGGCGGGCCATCTCTCCCGGATGGGGGGTTACAATGACAGGCCCTTTCTTCTGTGCAAGAAGGCCGGTATCCAAAGCCAGCGCGCTCAGCCCGCCGGCATCGATCACCATGGGAAGTGCTGTTTTGTTAAGCAGGGCTTTTAAAAGCTCCAAAGTTTTGCGCCCCGGCTCCATGCCGGGTCCGAAGGCCACAGCCCGGCATTGTCCGGCAAAATTCAGAATTTCTCCGACCCCTGCGGGTTCCATATTCCCCTTCCCGTCCCCCGGAAAAACCAGAATAATTACCTCCCGAAGCTTGGCCTCCAAAACAGCCCTTAGTTCAGCGGCGATCCCTGCATACACCAAACCCGCGCCGCCCCGCAGCGCCGCTTCGCTCGCCAGAGCCGCGGCACCTGTCATCCCCGCAGAACCGGCCAGGATAAGAGCCCGCCCGTAGGTCCCCTTATGGCCGTCAGCCACCCTGCGGGGAAGCTGCCCTTTGATTTCATCGCCGGTGACCAGGTTCTCCCTGATTTCGGAGGAAGCGGTTAGTTCCCGGGGAATTCCGATATCCCCAACAAAAACCCGGCCCGCATACTGTGCTCCCGGGAAAAGCAAAAGTCCCCGCTTGGGCAGTGCAAAAGTAACCGTATAATCTGCCTTTACCGCCTCGCCAAGGACCTCACCCGTGTCCGCGGAAATACCGGAAGGAATATCCACGGCCAGGACCCTGGCACGGCTCCCGTTGATGGCCCTGATAACTTCTGCAAAGGGTTCCGCCACCCGGTTCCGGACCCCTGTACCTAAAAGCGCGTCCACAATCAGATCCGACTCCTGCAGTTCTTTTGTAATGGCAGACGGATCGCTCTCCGTTAGCAGTGAAACATGCCCGCCCCCTTTGAGATATATGTCATAGTTGGTGGCAGCATCCCCCTTATATGCGGAAAGGACACCCATGGCCCATGTTGTTACCCTGTAACCCAATTTCTGCAGGTGCCTGGCAATGACAAAACCATCCCCCCCGTTGTTTCCACGGCCGCAAAAAACCGCAATCATCCCGTCGTCCGGCCGGGGATACAATTGCTGAACCAGAGACACAACCTGCAATCCGGCGTTTTCCATCAGCACGATTCCCGGTATGCCATAAGCCTCCATCGCCTTCCTGTCAATTTGGCCCATTTTTTCACCGGAAACAATTTTCAACTTTAACCCACCCCCAAAACCTCAGGTTTTTTAGATTATATTTTACCATATACAAGCAAAGAGCAAGATAATATGATAAAATTAAGATCTTGAGGAGAAAAAAAATGCAACGAAAAACCGGCGGTACTTTTTATTGGGGAAAAATTCCCTTTGCAAATACCCTTCTTTATTGTCTCTGCTTGCTGCTTCTTTTAGCCGCCCCGTCCTGCACTGCCAAAAGCTTGGAAAACCCTTTGATGGGGCTCAGCCCGGAAAACCCGGCAGAAGAAGGGACAACAGAAGTAAAAGAAGAAGAAGAAGAAATCGAGAACCCGCCTGCAGAACAAAAAGAGGCTGCGGCTATAGATGAAGGGCTTCCCAGGCCAAATGAGCTTGGAGAAATAATGATCCTCATGTACCATGAGATCGGCTTTCCGGAAGATGAATGGAGGCGCACCCCCGACAACTTCCGGCGCGACCTGCAAACCCTTTACGACCTGGGCTACCGGGCTGTATCTTTGCAGGACATGGTCAGAGGTCAAATTGAAATCCCTGCCGGAACATCCCCGGTGGTCTTAACCTTTGATGACGGCAACAAAGGAAATTTTAATTACCTGGAAACAGACGGCGAGCCGGAACTGGACCCGGATTGCGCCGTGGCTATTATGGAGGAATTTTACAGGGAAAACCCGGATTTCGGCCTTGCCGCAACTTTTTTTATCTACTGGCCCACCCCTTTCAGGCAACCCGGGTATTTGGAAACAAAACTGCAGCACCTGGTAAAGCAAGGGTTTGAGATCGGCAATCATACAAACAGCCATGCAAACCTTTCACGGCTTAACCCGGATGAGATCCGGCAGGAGCTTGCGCTCCATATCAATGAAACGCAAAAATATGTACCCGGATACCGGGTTACTTCCCTTTCTCTCCCCTATGGGGCTTACTCTCAGGATCCCGGAATCGTCCGGGAAGGTTCGTATGAGGGAATATGCTACCAGCACGAGGCTGTCCTCTTGGTCGGGGCCAACCCCGCCCCCTCGCCATACCACAAAAAATTTGATCCCTTTAGGCTTCCCCGCATCCGTGCCAGTGAGATAAAAACCGATGGCGTGGGGATGTACGAGTGGCTGGAATATTTCCGCACAAACCCGTCCCGCCGCTTCATAAGCGACGGAGATGCAAGCTGTATTACCATCCCTTTATCTGCCGAGCAAAATCTGAACCGGGAGATAATTAAGGAAAGAGATGTCCGTTTGTACGAGTAAAAGCAGAAATGATTCCTCTGCATAAATTATGAAAAGGAGGCTGCGATAAAAGTGTCCTATCTTCCGCTAATAATCACCTTCATTTTATTTATTGTCGGCATTATTGGAACGGTTCTTCCCTTGCTTCCGGGCGTGACCTTGATCTGGGGCGGCATGCTGCTTTACGGAATCCTAACAGGCTTTCCCCCGGGGCTGTCCTGGGACTTTTATCTTTTTCAAGGAATCGCCGCGCTGCTGATAATGGGCGTAGATTATATAGCCACCGCTGTCGGGGTCAAGCGCTCAGGAGGCTCCAAAGCGGCCACATGGGGAGCCGCGGTGGGACTTCTCCTGGGCATTTTTATGGGTCCGGCCGGAATCATTTTTGGACCTTTTCTGGGCGCGCTGGTAGGAGAACTCTTAAACGGGTTTCCTCTGGACAGGGCCCTGCGCTCCAGCATTGCTTCCCTGGTTGGTCTGCTGGGGGGGATTATTTTGAAACTGGGGATTGAAATAGCGATGATCTTCTGGTTTATAAAACGGATAATTCCTCTGTGGTAGAGGATTTCCCCCCGGAATGTTGCCCTGTGGCATAAGGGTGCTTCCTCGCCGCGGCAAATCCTGGTTCATATGATCGAGTTTGTGCAAATTAATAGTATCGGTAAACCGCTTTTCCTCTTCGCTGGCAATCTGCGGGTGAAAAGCCGCGTCGAGGCTCGCGGCGATAACCAGAGAGATATCTTCGATGAGGGTATCAATCTCCTTGGGTGTAACAATCAAATCTCCGGCAAAGGGTTCCAGCACCTCTCTGATCATGGCTCTTTTTTCTTCCAGATTCATTTTCTGCACGATACCTGCAAAGACATTTGCCTGAGGCGATTTATTTTTCATCACCTCGGCCATTTTATCCATACTGTCTCCGGCAATAGTTACTGCATCAACAACTGTAGGGACTCCGATGGCGTAAACCGGAACCCCCATCGTCCGCCGGTCGATAGCCAGGCGGCGGTTCCCTACGCCCGAGCCGGGAACAATGCCTGTATCAGACACCTGAATGGTGGTATGAAGGCGGCTCATGCGATGAGCGGCCAATGCATCAACCGCAACGATGAAATCCGGCTTGACGTGTTCCGCGATGCCGCGGATTATTTCTCCTGTTTCAATACCGGTGATCCCTAAAACACCCGGAGATACAGCGCAGACGGAGCGATATCCGCTTCCGAGAATCTCCGGCTTCAGTTTAAGAATATGCCGGGTGATAAAAAGCTCCCGAACCACCCGGGGACCCAGAGCATCAGGAGTAACATTCCAATTCCCCAAGCCAATCACCAGAACGCTCTCCCGGCCGTTCAAATTAAACATACGCTGCAGCTCTTTATAAAAAACCTGAATTACCTTGTCTTGAAGCGCGGTATTCTTTTTTCTCAGCCCGGGGACCTCCAAGGTGATATAATTCCCCACGGGTTTTCCCATCCTGGCCGCCCCCTGCTCGGTCGTAACAGCAACGCGGTGAATGGTAATATCCTCGTCCCCTTCTTTCTCCGAAAGGACCCCTTCGATCTCCCCCCGCGCACTGACTACCTCATGAGCTTCCAAGGCAAGATCAGTCCTGATATTAAATCCGGGAATAAAGCCATAGCGCGTTTCCAATTCTTCTCCAGGAATATTAAAAACCATTATTTTTGAGCCCGATGAAAACAAACGGGCAAGCCCCCCTTTTGGTTATTTTTTATAACTGCTCAGTATAGCGAAGCAGGGGGACGGTTCCATCGTCTTCCCATTTGGTCCTTCGCTTCGCTACGGAGACGCCGAACCGTCCCCACAGCTTCGCTTTATAACCTCCGAGCAGTTACATTTTTTTTTAGCTTAACCAAAAAAGGAGGGCAATACTCAGGAAACTCCCTGATGATTTGCACTCCCTGCAAAATGTAAAATATACCTCTGATTCCCTTGCGAGGTTTTATTCCTGTTCCTGTTCTTGTTCTTGTTCCTGTTCCCCGGAATTTAACGGAGGCGGCGTTTCCATGAAAAGTCTGCGGCTGGGAAGAGCGATGGAAACTCCTTCATTTTCAAGTATCTCAAGTATTTTAAAATTAATTTCTTCCCTGATTTTCAGGTATTCTCCCCAGTTTGTGGTAACCGTAAAAAAATAAAGGAAGATATCCAGGCTGCTTTCGCCAAAACGGTTAAAATAGACAAAAATTGTCTCCTTGTGTACTCCGGGGTGACTTTCCAGCAATTCCCGAATCAGTTGCACGCATTTTTTTAGCTTTGCCACGGGAGTAGTGTAGGCGACGCCCAAATAAAAATCAATCCGGCGTTTGCCCATGCGCGTCCAGTTTGTAATCGGTTCATCGGCCAGCTTTTTGTTAGGCACGGAAACCAGCGCCTGGGCAAATGCTCGAATTTTTGTGCTGCGAAATGTTATATCTTCTACTGTCCCTTCCACGCTGGGCGTGGCAATCCAGTCCCCGATGGTAAAAGGCTTGTCGGTAATAATCACGATCCCGCCGAAAATGTTGGCAATGGCATCCTGTGCGGCCAGGGCCACGGCCAGCCCTCCCAGTCCCAATCCGGCAATTAAACCGCTGATCTCATAACCCAACTCCTGAGCAATAATGCTAAGCGCGAGGGCAATAATGACAACCTTAATAACCTTATTAAAAAAAGGAACGAGAATGCGATCAATTTTGAAGTTTAACTTTGTTGCCGTTGCTTCGGAAAGAGATGTCCCGGCGAGGTTGTACAAGCCCCATGTAACAAGGAGAATAAGGGCAACCCGTAAAATCTTGAGCAGTAAGATATTTTGGACAGGGGTCAGGGGAAGGATCGTAAAGGCAAAGTAAAGACCCAGAATAATAAAGAGCGAGCGCAACGGGGCTTCAAAGGCAAGCAAAAAGATATCATCAAGATCAGTGGAAGACCTGTGTGCCAACTTGAGAATTATTTTAAAGATATAAAGGGTGAAAATCTTTCTTAAAAAAAGAAAGGACAAAAAAACTAAAACAGCTGCGGTAACATCTACCCACTGGGCACTTGTAAACAACATCATTAAGCGCTGCAGTAACTCCAAAACATAAACCATCCCTTCGCCAACCTGCCTTAATTTGCAGATGCAACCCTTATACAAGCTTTAAGTTGCATTGTCCGTTAATCCCCGGCTTATTTCCCACTCTTGCAATGACCTGGCTGCCTCAATTACCAGGTCGCTCAGGTGAGAGCAACCTTCCGGACCTGTCAGAACAGAAATAATCTGTTTTTTATTGTCCGGAAGCAGGTGCATCCCTTCAAGCTCCTGCAATTTCTCCGCGGCTTCCCCGCAGATTGGATTTGGAAAGCGCAGATAATTTCCCTTTGCTTCTTCAATATAATATGGAGGGTCCGAAGAATTTGAAACGCTCAGGGAAAGGGCCATTTCATGAAAGGAATCGCTGAGATGGGCATGAATAATTTTTTTCGTATCGTTTGGCTGAAAGATAAAAATGCTTTTGCTTCGGCTAAAAAGAGAGCAGGGCCTTTCCTGACCCTGGGTATAAGCATTTTCCGGCAATTTTCCCCGGGGTTTGCTGTAAAGTCTACACGCACCCGCATATATTTTGCTAAAATAGTGGTCGTATTCTTGCACGGAAGAAAATCCTCTTTCCGGAAGAAGAAATATTTCCGTCTGCAGAACATTGGCGATAAGCTCCAGAAACAGTTCGGCAAAATGTTCCCGCTCCGACAGCGGCGGTAGAAATCCCGTCCGGACCGGAACCGTTCCGGAAGAAGGCCAGGGACTGTGCCTGGTTTCTCCCCATTCGAGGATGGCCCTTTTAAGATTTCTTGCCTCTCCGAGATAAACGCTCCTGCCATGAAGAAAAAGAAGGGAAAGGGGCTTAATTGCCCCCCGGATAGAGCGGGGCCTTTCCAAGACAACATCTTTGATGGTAAAATCTTTAATGAAAATCTCCACCTTCAAACGATCTTCCCTGGATGTTTCCTGGAAAAAAAGCCCTACCTCCAGAAGGTCTTTTCCCTTGCGCAAACTCTCTACATGAAGAAAGCGCTGCCATAAAACAGGCCCGCTTTGCTGCCGGCAACTCATTGTTTAGCTTCTCCCCTTGATATTATTGTTAATTTAACCCTGCAATAAATCTTTCAAATCCCGGGATGAGGCCACTCTAAACAGCGGATTCAGGGGATTGCGCCGATAAATCTCCAACACACTTTTATGGATATTCTCATTAGCAGCTGCGGTGCAGTCTTCGAGCAAAACTACCTTAAAATCATGGCAGAGAGCATCCATAGCAGTAGTCAGAACACAAAAATTGGTAGAAATACCTGTTACAACACACATGGTGACCCCCTGTTCATGGAGCATCTTTTCCAGGCCGGTCCCGAAAAAAGCTGAAAAGCGCGGCTTGGGAAGCCATGTATCAATTTCCGGCCGGTAATCAAGGCCATCAGCAATCTCAGCTCCGGGGGTGCCTGCCAGCGAATGGGGCTTCATGCGCCCTTTGAAGATAAAATCCGTCTCCTGAAAAGCATCCGTGGAAAATATTACAGGCCAGCCGTGCTTCCTGAACATTTCGCAGAGCTCGTTGATAGTTGGAATTATTTTCGCGGCAAACGGCGTTATGGGAAGGGGATGGTCGGGGTTAAAGGTGTCTTTCACAAGGTCGATGATCAACAGCGCGGGTTTATCCTTAGATAATTGTTCCATTTTATCAAATCCTTTATATTTTTAGTTCTTTAAAGAAAAAATACTTTGAACTGGGGCAATTATAGCAAGATCTTGCTCTATATGTCAACAGCATAGGTGCAGCCTTGGGCTTACGCCAAAATCTGCTCTTTACTAGCGAACATCCCATGAATAACCATTCATGGGATGTTCGCAGCGGTAATCCGGCAAAAAAAACTTTTAAACCTTTGCCATGAGATCCAAGAGCTGTTTTCCCACCCTTTCCCAGTTATACTTCCGGACAACCATTTCCCTTCCTGCTTTCCCCATTTTCAAGGCCTCTTCCTCATGCTCCAAAAGATAGTTAATACAATTGGCCATTACTTCAGGATTGTTATATTCCTCTATTACTATCCCGTTTATCATTTGCTGCATAACTTCAGCATTGCCTCCCCTGGCAGTGGAAATAATGGGCAGCCCTGAGGCCATGGCTTCATAATGAACCCTGGCCAAAGGTTCCCTCCATTGAGAAGCGCATACAAAGATGTCTCCCATGCTGTAATATCTATGAATTTCCTGCGGAGTTAAAAACCCTGTAAAAACAACAGGACCTTTGAGTTTTTTTCCCATTTCCTGTAATTTTCCCACATATTCATCGGTATAATTGATTCCGTACCACTTGCTTCCAACAAGCACCAGCGCAGCTTCAGGATGGACTTCCATTACTTTCTCCATTGCTTCCAATAAAACATGCGCGCCTTTTTTATGGCTCAACCTGCCCACAAAGAGAACTACTTTATGATTGTCCAAACCATACCGTTTTCGCATAGCCGCTCTTTCTTCCCTGATATCCTCGAACCAAACGGGTTTAAAGACAGAGGCATCCGCGGCAGAATAAACGACGCTTATTTTTTCTTGATAAGCCGGGTATTTTTTTATTAAGTCATCGGCAATAAAATGGCTCACAGCAGTGATAAAACGTACTTTGTCCAAACATTGCAGAGCCCTCTCAGGATCAATTTTCTTGGATGAAAACATTTCATTATGCAGGCTTAGGCTGAAAGCACTATTGGGAAATACGTCGCTGAGACGAATTACCCAGAGCGGTCTGTTAAAAATATGAATTAAATCGTATTCTGCTGCATCTTCCAGAACGGTTCGTTTTAAATTATTGATATATTCGTCCGCCGTTTTTCCCATAATGCGTATATACCGGATATTTCCCTGACTTTCCCTGACTGGAAGTTTATTATTGTGCAGACTGAATAAAGTCACTTCATGATGCCGGGCTAAAATAGGCAAAACGGAATCAATATATATTTGAATCGCACCGCCTAAAATAGGAGGGACAGGAAGTTTCTCGGTACAAATCAGTGCAACTTTCACAATAATCCCCCCTTTAAAACAAATCATTTAAAACATCTGTTTTCGCTAATTCGAATTCTCCGATTCGGATAATTTCTCCAGGGGCAAGAACTTTATTTTTCTTAAACAAATTTTTTACCGTACCAAAAAACCGGTGCGGAAAAAGCAAATCTATTTTTAACAGTTCTTTTTCTTCTGAAGAAAGTTCATTATTCTTTTCATACCACAGCAGAATGTCTTCGATTACCTTTTTATCCCATCGCCCGAGCTTTTCCATGCGTTTGCCGATTATCTTCCGCAAATCTCTTACCGGTAAATCATAGGTGATTCCATCAAGATCAAGAACATAAACAGTATCTCCTTGAAGAATTGCATTTCCTTCCCCGTAATCCTGATGGCAAAGAGCGGATTGTTCCGGGGCAATATCCGTCAATTTGCTGTATGAAGACTTCAGCAGGGCTTCCAAAGCCTTATTGCCCATTTCTGCAATAGCGTCGATATACCGGCAGTAACTTTTATAGACGGCATTTTCTGTTTTGGCCGCGGCTTCGTTTTTCCATTTAAGCATTCTGCTCATCATGGATTCATATTGATGGGGCCACCTGCCGAGCTTTGAAGATACTTTGGCGCCTTCCGGCGCAGTATATCCTCTGGAAGATACATGAAATTTTGCCAAACCTTCCAAGGCAAGGCGCAGGTCCGCGGGCCTGGCAAAAGAAAAATCTCTACCTTCAATCCACTCGTACAGAACAAAAATTTGCTCCATATATTCAGTAACAGGGTTCCCTTCCCGGTTTAAATACACTTGCGGCACAGCTCCGCCCGCTTGGGCAATATAAATTTGAGCGCCTACTGTAAATAATGCTTTTTCTTTGTTCTGTTTTAACCGTTTTAAGCATTTGCTTTCAGGGCCCTGTGTAATTTTCCACACTGTTTTCAAACCGTTATTCTGGATAACGCTTATCTTATCGGGATCAATATCATACTGTAACAAAACATTTCTTGCCAAATTATTCAGACTTAAAAGATCATTTTCAGGTTTCAAGAAAAAAGCCTCCTTTGTCAGCTTTGGCAAGGAAGAATTGTCTCGATATTTTTTATGACAGGTTCTATTGACTTTTCAAGTTTAATCATTTCATTTAAACGTTGCAGGTACTTTCCTTCCGACCAGCTTTGTTCCCTCTTCTCATAATATTTGCTCATAATTCCGACAAATAAGTGCGGATATAATAATGTCGGCTTTAAAACTTTCCAGTGGTCGCTTTTCAAAGGATTTTCCCTTTGGTACCACATTAAAATATCTTTGACCGGCATCAGATCCCATTGTCCTTTTCTTTTGACAATTTTGTTCAAAAGCTTTCTAATGTCCCTGAGAGGTATATCGATGGTTATAGAATCTGTATCCAAAACATAGATTTTTTTAGCCTTGTCTGAGATCAAATTTCCTGCCGTAAAATCCTGGTGGCATAAGCCGCCTTTTTGATTTACCTCTTCAACCCATTGATAATAGGGAGGCTGATCCGATTCTGCAATGGCCTGCTCCATCCTTTCATAAAAATAAGGGAATTCCTGCAGTATTATCTCTCCAAATTTTGTATGGCTGCTTTGGGAACGTTCAAGTTCATAATAATTTCTTAATTTCTGTACCTGCTCCCGGTATTTGTTAATCCACCCCCCCAAATGGGTACGGACTTTACAATCCTCCGGTGCTTGAAAGCCGTGCGAAGCCCTGTGGAACCTGGCAAGTTCTTTTACGATCATTTCAATATTTTCATTGCTGCTGTAATTAAGCTTTTCACCTTTAATAGCATCGCTTAATACATAACAAGTCTTATCCAATAAAACATACTTATCCCCATTCTTAGATTTGATAATCCTCGGAATTTTAATGCCGTTGCCTGTCAAATACTCCACAGCAGCAAGGATAAATTCCAATGTTTTGGCAGAATAAGCTTGTTGTTTGAGGATTTTCCAGCCACTTGGGGTTCCAATCCACCATACTCCTTTTTTTACTTTGTAAGATTCTGTTCTTATATTTAAAACTTTGATATCGTACTCTTTCAAGACTTCCCGGACCTTTTCCGGAACTTCATTTTTCATCATGAAACAATTCCCCCCGCGAAAAAATAAAAAATATCTCCCCTTTTTCAATTTAAAATCAAAGCGCCTTTCAACCTTCTTTAATCCATTATATTCCCCCGGCTATAAAGTGTTGCAGCGCAACGCTCGAACCGTCCTCGCAGCTTCACTTATACATTAACCTCTGAGCAGTTACGTATTTTTAACAACTGTTGGATAGCACTTCTTACCCTAGCGGAATAGAATAATAATGAAAGCAAAATTTCTTCAGATGAAGAGGAGGTGTAATCGATATGAGCGAAAAAAAGGAGTTTAAAAATTCAATCAGAACCATATTAACCAAAGCAGTTTGCGGAAGGGCTTTGCAAACATGCCAAACAACCGTTTATATTAATCCCCGGGACAATGTGGTACCAAATAATGTTTTAGGTTGTACCATTAAAAAAGCCAAAATTAAGGAAAAGAATTTTGAAGGCTCTCCCCAGAAAAGTATACAAATTCGGATTGACGGGGAGTTTGAATTACATGTTTGGTATGAAACTGACGGAGATACCATTGTGGCTAAAAGCAATGTAAAATTTTCAGAAGTCTTGCCGGTAGAAACGTTGGAAAGCGAAAAATATTATGAAGACGATTTTTATAGCAAACATATTATGGCCTGGATCAGCAAGGAACCCGTTTTTCTTGGAAGCATGATTGTAAATAAAACAGGCACTCCTGCCATTGCCATCCAATTGGAATATGAGTTGGGTGTAGAAATCATGGGGGATGTAAAGCTAAACGTTTTGTCTTATACATTAGATAATCACAAAGCAGCAGAAAATACTTCTTGTGATAATGCAGAACATATTGGTAATAATGATTACGATGACGGTGATTATTAAATCCTAAGACCCAAAGTAAGAGCATTAAAGTCAAAAGTATGCTCTTACTTTATATTTTGGAAAAAAAAGAGGGAATACTCCCTCTTTTCTATTTTGTTATTCTTCCTCTTCTTCTTCATTTTCTACTTCGGAAGACCAAGAAACCTTGATTACGAACTGCCCGCCTTCTGCATCTTCTTCATATTTTACTTTGTATTCGAGTTCTTTATCAGGAATATCTACTTTTTTATTTTCGATTTCCAGGGTTCCCCGAATTAGTTTAGATGTAATTGACTTTATGTTGTCCAGGCAATCGTCCTTTGGAACGTAGTATTTTTCTTGATATTTCATCTAACATTTCCTCCTTCGATTTTTTTATATTAGTTTCATTACATTTATAGTATATTCATCTCCTATGAAAGGGTGTTACTTCTTTTATTTAAAAAGTATTGACGGTTGTATCACTTTTTGTCTTCACAGAATACTGTAACAATTGAAAGGAGGAATTAAAGTGAAGGTCAGAAAAGCAATCATCCCGGCAGCAGGATTAGGAACAAGGTTTTTGCCCGCCACTAAGGCACAGCCCAAAGAAATGATCCCCATTATAGACAAACCTGCTATTCAATATATTATTGAAGAAGTTGTCAGCTCCGGTATACACGATATCCTGATTATAACCGGACGCGGTAAAAGGTCTATCGAAGACCATTTTGACAGATCATACGAGCTGGAGGAAGAACTGGCGAAAAAGGAGAAGCACGACTTATTAGAAATAATCCGGAAAATATCGAACTTGCCGAATATACATTATATCAGGCAAAAGCAGGTTTTAGGCCTCGGACATGCTATTTACTGCGCCCGAACGTTCGTCGGGGATGAACCTTTCGCAGTTCTGCTGGGAGATGATATTATTGTTTCAGAAAAGCCCTGTCTGTTACAAATGCTGGAAATGTACCAGAAGTATAAGGGCAGCATTATTGGAGTTCAAGAGATTTCCGAAGAAGATGTGGAAAAGTATGGAATATTGCAGGCAAAAAGCGTTGAAGAAAGGATATTAATTATCGAGGATTTGATAGAGAAGCCGGCAAGAAAAGAGGCCCCTTCCAATCTGGCCATAATAGGCCGTTATATTATCGATCCGTTAATCTTTTCAATTTTGCCCGGGCTGCAAAGCAAAGCAAAAGGAGAGGTCCAGCTTACCGACGCATTAAAAATTTTAAACCGGCAAAAGCCGGTTTATGGTTATTTGTTTGAAGGGAAAAGGTATGACGTGGGAGATAAAGTGGGTTATTTGAAAGCCACTATTGAATTTGCCCTGCACAGAGAAGATTTAAAAGACGAATTTAAGGAATATTTAGGGACAATTGCTAAAGAAATTGTAACTGCTCAGTCTAAGAAATAATCTGTTATACGCGAAGCAGAGGTGCGGACACACCTCTTGCAGAGGAATGTCCATAAATCTAAGGTGCGGGGACACACCTCTTGC
>JAAYFF010000008.1 GCA_012728375.1 Bacillota bacterium
ATATTTACAACAAACATCTTTGAGCCGTCTTTCATGCTTACACTGTATAACTGCAAAACCAGCCGGTCCGCATCAATATCCGCGGGAAGCGGGATTTTTTCTTCAAAATAGCCCCAGTCCCCCATTGCTGCGGTTGTAAAACCTCTTAACAGGGCTTTATTATCTTCAGTAAGCAGCTCATAGCTGACCGTTCCTTCAAATACACAGGCAATACCTGAAAGGGAAATGGTCCCTTGTACTTGCTCATCCGGTTTGGGACTAAAGATCTTAATCCAATCCGAGGAAGCAACGATCGGCTGTTCAATTGTCTCAGCGCCGAGCACCCTCATGAAGTACCTGTCCGGGTCGTTGACATCCAGAAAAGATAAAGGTAGTTCATTTTCCTCCACGATTATCAAATCAAAGGGGCTGGTGATAACTGTATCTACTGCTTCGCCCTCCTGCGGAGCCGTTGACCTTACCTTTATCTCCAGCCTGTCCGGCTTCTGCACAACTTCTTCTACTTTCACCTCATAACCGCCTGAAGGTTTTCTTCCTTCCGTTACCAGCACAAATCTATAACCGTTATGCATTTTTTCCTGTACAGAGGGAATTTCCAAAGAGCAACTTATCCAGTTGGCAATCTCCTCCGGCAAACTGTCGGAATCCGGCCTGTAAAGGCCGTTTTCAAAGGCAATTTTTTCAGTATAATCGCTGTTGGCAGAGGCGGCTTCCAAGACTTTGACTTTGCGGCATCCGTTAATCTGAGCGGGATAACTTTCGGCGATCGCGCCGTTGTAATAGACTTGTATTCGATCACCGGCTTTAATGTCAGCAATCTCAATTTCAGCATTCTGAGAATTTAACAGAGCTGCTTCGCTGACTGAAATTGTGATCCGGTCGGCAGACCTTAGTTCAGGCGAACCTTCCTCAGGTTCTACTAGTAAATGGGTTTGCTTGTTCTCAAGGACAATGGCATTAAAGGAAACTTCATCGCTTTGAGCCGAATTAAGGCAACCCGGTAAAATTAAAGAAACAATCAGCATGCACAAAACCAAGACATAAATTTTTTTCATTATGTTCCCCCTCCGATAATAGCATTTTTTTAACGTTTTTCTTTTTAGACGAAGGTAAATTCATTTTCGTTCCATAATTGTACTTAATAAAATTTTCCTAAATGTAACTTCTCAGCCCAAGAGATAATCTGTTCTATCGCGAACAATTATATAAATTGACAATTCGTGGTCAGCGCATTAAAATAAATCCTATAATGTCTATAAAATTACTAGGTTTGGTTTTTTAAGGGGAGATTTAGATGCACCGCAGAAAATTTGGATTTGATACTTTACAGGTTCATGCCGGGCAGGAAGTCGAGCCCACAACGGGCAGCAGGGCAGTCCCAATTTATCAAACGACTTCCTATGTATTCAAAAACGCGGAACATGCAGCCAATCTTTTTGCGCTGACGGAACCCGGCAATATATATACCCGGATTATGAACCCGACAACCGACGTCTTTGAAAAACGCATGGCAGCACTGGAAGGGGGAGTAGGAGCCCTGGCTGTAGCTTCGGGCTCAGCGGCAATTACCTATGCCATCTTAAACATTGCCGGAGCAGGCGATGAAATTGTGTCCGCCAGCACGCTATACGGCGGAACTTTCAATCTTTTTTCGGTTACCCTGCCGCGCCTGGGAATAAAAACAGTTTTTGTTAACCCGGATGATCCGGAAAACTTTCGTCAGGCTATTACTGACAAAACCAAGGCCTTATACATTGAGGTAATAGGGAATCCGGGTATCAACTTAATTGATATTGAAGCTGTAGCCAATATTGCCCACGATAATGGTATTCCTTTGATTGTGGACAATACTTTCGGCACCCCCTATTTAATTAGACCAATTGAGTTTGGTGCTGATATAGTGGTACACTCAGCAACAAAATTTATCGGTGGTCATGGAACATCGATCGGCGGGGTAATAATTGATTCCGGCAAATTTGACTGGGCTTCCAGCGGCCGTTTCCCCGGTCTAACGGAACCTGATACAAGCTATAACGGCCTTGTTTATGTTAAGGAGGCCGGTCCTGCGGCATATATTACCAAAACCCGGGTTCAATTATTACGCGATACCGGAGCAGCCCTGAGCCCCTTTAACGCATTCCTGTTCCTGCAAGGATTGGAAACCCTCTCCCTAAGAGTAGAGCGGCACGTTTCCAATAGCCGGAAGATAGCCGAATTTTTGCATCGGCACCCATTGGTAAGCTGGGTCAATTACCCCAGCCTGCCGGGCAATAAATACTATCATTTGGCCCAAAAGTATTTTCCCAAAGGAGCAGGCTCCATCTTCACTTTCGGCATCAAAGGAAGCGTAGAAGAAGGTAAAAAATTTATTGACAGTCTTCAGATCTTCTCCTTGCTGGCTAACGTTGCAGATGCAAAGTCACTGGTTATTCACCCGGCCGGCACTACCCATGCTCAATTAAGTGCGAAGGAGCAGAAACTCGCAGGGTTGTCACCTGACCTGATACGCCTTTCCATTGGTATTGAAGATGTAAACGATTTGATCTGGGATCTTGACCAAGCTCTGCAGAAAGCAGTAAAAAACCGCTAAAACGTTCTTTTGCGTATAAAAGAGTGCTTTTCCCTGCGTTGATGCCAAAGACCGCAGAAAGGACGATAACATAACTTGCGCAAGAAAGTAATTGTTGCAGTTGACAATTTCTTGATAATAGACTACAATATCGATAGGAATTATGTTATTACAAATCCGAGAGAAGGAAAAGATATGGCTGGAAAAGTTTTGGCAGTTAATGTTTCTGAAAGGCGCGGCGAGATAAAACATAATATTAATGAGGCTTTTCTCAAAGAAAATTATGGTCTGGCAAAAGATGCCCACAGTGGAGATTGGCACCGTCAGGTCAGTCTTTTGTCCCTTTCCAGCTATGAAAAAATGCAGGCCATGGGAGCACTTGGACTTGATTATGGTGTATTTGCTGAAAATATAACGGTATCTGGACTTGATGTAGCCGTACTCCCGTTGAAAACCCGTTTACAAGTCGGGGAAGCAATCCTGGAAATTACACAAATCGGCAAGGAATGTGATAACCATGGTTGCGCCATAAAAAGACAGGTTGGTACGTGTTTGATGCCCATCGAGGGAGTTTTTGCCAAGGTTCTGAGTTCCGGTTGGGTTAGAGTCGGCGATCAGGCAGAAATACTGACAGAAGGAAGGTAACCGCCTTATGACTAGAGTAAAAATATACAAGCAGCGAGAGGTAATCACGTACGGTGCAGGCCGGCATGCTCTTTCCGAAGTTCCCGTGGTGCTGGAGAAACCATTAACTCTTTTCCTGAATCATCAGGAATTAACAACCATGATCTGTTCACCCGGTGCATACGAGGAACTGTCTGTAGGTTTTTTACTAAGTGAAGGTATTGTACAGGAACGATCCGATATTAGGTCGATTTCCTGCCGGGAGGAGGAAGGTCTGGTCTGGATAGAAACCAGTAAGCCAACACCTCAAATCAATAATTTTTTACGGCGGCAGTTGACCGGTTGCTGTAGGAAAGGCCGGACGGGTTTATACTTCATAAATGATAGCAGGCAATTGGAAGCGGTTCAGTCAGATGTCGTCTTTGGCGCCGAACAATTACTTGTGTTTATTAACAAGCTGGAAAACAAATCGGATAATTATAAACGAACTCACGGTCTTCATGAAGCAGCCCTGGCCGATCATTCCGGGTTGTTATACATGTATGAAGACATCGGACGCCATAATGCAGTTGATAAAGTATTTGGAAAAGCTTTTCTGGAAGAGATAAATATGGATGATAAATGTCTTTTACTAAGCGGCCGTATTGCTTCGGAGATATTAATTAAAGCCGTGCGTAGTAAGGTATCTTTTATTTTATCACGTTCGGTTCCTACAGAATTAGCGATAGAATTAGCAGAAGAACTTAAAATTACCCTAGTTGGCTTTGCTCGTGAAGGTCGCTTTAACATCTATAGCCATCCGGAAAGAGTAATGATGTAATTTAATGGTGTGTCCCCGCACCTTAGAAAAAAGGAGGGATGAATACCGTGATGAAGTTATCAACCAAAGGCAGGTATGGACTAAGAGCAATGCTGGACCTGGCTTCTAATGCAGAAAAAGGCCCCAGCACAATTCATGCCATTGCAAAGAGACAGGAAATATCTGAGCGCTATCTGGAACAGTTGCTAATTCCATTGAAACAATCCGGACTGGTTAAAAGCGTTCGCGGTTCACAGGGGGGTTACCTTTTAGGACGTGCTCCGCAGGATATATCAGTGGGAGAAATTATCCGCGTCCTGGAAGGGCCTTTGTCGCCGGTTGATTGTGTAAGCGAGCAAAATCCTGATGATTGCAAGAGAGCCGATAAATGTGTTACACGTACAATATGGACCAAAATCAGGGATTGTATCGCAGAGGTACTGGATTCTTATACTCTGCTGGATTTAGTAAATGAAGCGCAGCATATGCCTGGAAATGAAGTAATTACTTTTGATTTAGATGCCCAATAGCAGCTAAAACTGCTCCGGTTGATTCTGAAAGATTTTTCTTGAGAATAAACCCTACTTTATCGATAGTTATAGTAGTATGTAGTAGTAAAAGATAAAGAGGTAATCGTATGCCTATAAATATACCCAATGATCTACCTGCAGCTGAGATTTTAAACAATGAGAACATCTTTATTATGCACGAAGACCGGGCAACCAGCCAGGATATACGTCCCCTGCGCATCGTGATTTTTAACCTGATGCCGGAAAAAATAGTGACTGAGACACAACTTTTGCGCCTGCTCGGAAATTCTCCGTTGCAGGTGGATATCGTTTTGATTCATCCTAAAACCCATAAATCCAAAAACACCCCGGAAGAACACTTACTAAGGTTTTATTGTACTATAGATGATATTAAAGAAGAGAAATTTGACGGCATGATTATCACCGGAGCACCGGTTGAATTACTGGAATTTGAAGAAATAAATTACTGGGAAGAACTTAAGGAAGTGATGGACTGGAGCCTAAGTCATGTCTACTCCACTATGTATCTTTGCATGGCTGCCCAGGCGGGACTATATCATCATTTTGGCATTCCCAAGTATCCCCTTGAGAAAAAAATGTTTGGAGTTTTTTCACATACCATAAATAAACGGAATGTCAAATTATTGCGCGGTTTTGATGACGAGTTCCTGGTTCCCCATTCGCGGCATACCGAGGTGCGCAGGGAAGATATTGAGAAGATTGCGGAGCTGGAATTGCTTTCAGAGTCTAAAGATGCCGGTGTATACCTTGTAGCAACCCGGGACGGCCGGCAAATTTTCGTAACAGGGCATCCGGAATATGATCCCCTTACCTTAAAAAAAGAATATATTCGGGATAAAAATCAGGGTCTGGAAATCGAGATGCCCAAACATTATTTCCCTGACAATGATCCCAACAAGCCGCCCATAGTTCGCTGGAGAGGGCATGCCAATCTGTTGTTTTCCAATTGGTTAAATTACCACGTCTACCAGGAAACCCCTTACGATTTGAATGAATTAAAGGCAAAATGACTAAGTTTGTTCGTTTCTTTAATGATGCTTTTTAACAAAAAAATAAGGTGATAAGCATGAGCAGACTAAGCACCCAACAGCTCGACAAACTGGTAAAAGATATTGTTAGCAGTTATCGAAAGGGCGAAGCGGAGGCAGCTGTTGACTGTGCTTCGATACCAAAACGGGAAGCAATTATCAAGATTATTTTTCTGTTGAGGGAATTGCTTTTCCCGGAATATTACGGCCCGCGACATCTTATCAGCACAACCATTGAATATCATACTGGTGCTCTGTTAATTAAAATTCATGAACAATTGCATGAACAAATTTCCTGCGCGCTTCAGCACAGGGCAGCGGAGGATTATACAGAAGATGACATTGCCAATAAAGCTGATGAAATTATTTATACTTTTTTAAGCAAAATACCTGAACTTCGTGAAACAATTGCCCTTGACGTAGAAGCTGCTTATGCCGGAGATCCCGCGGCAGCGGACAAATATGAAATAGTATACTCTTACCCGGGCGTTTTTGCAGTTTTTGTCTATCGCTTGGCCCACGAGCTGCAGTTGCTCTCCGTTCCGCTTATCCCTAGAATTATGACCGAATACGCCCACAGCGTTACCGGTATTGATATTCATCCAGGTGCAAAGATAGGCAAGTATTTTTTTATTGATCACGGTACCGGAGTTGTGATCGGTGAAACTACCGTCATCGGTAATAATGTAAAAATCTATCAGGGAGTAACTCTTGGTGCGCTATCCACGCGCGAAGGACAGAATCTGCGCGGGGTAAAACGCCATCCAACTATTGAAGATGATGTAACCATTTATTCCGGAACATCTATTTTGGGCGGGGAGACTGTAATCGGCAAGGGCGTGGTTATCGGCAGCAATGTCTTCTTAACTAAATCAGTACCGCCCGGGACGAAGGTCAGCAATAAAACTCCGGACTTAGTTTTTAAGGGCCGGGCATCATGGGAGCCAGAGAGTCACTGTCTGAATACAAATTTAGTGAAGTAATATTTTTTGTGCGGGGAGTATTATAGAAAAATTTTAACTAAACCGCAAGAAGTAATAATAACTGAAAAAAAATGCTTTGGAGGTTTAGGAAAATGTTATGGATTAAAAGATGTTTCATGATACTGCTCATTGCAGCACTGATCGTTGCAGGGGGTTGCGCACCGGCAAAGGAAAGCGCGGAGGTAGCGGACAGTGAGCCGGTTGAAAAAACGGCTGGGGAACAGGGCTCCGGAAACCTGAGTTTTGACCAACCATACGAGCTTTTATGGGGTACAATGACCGCGGGATCGCCGTGGCAAGTTCTTGGAACAGCGTTTTTAGAGGATATTAAGAAAAATCTTCCTAATGTTACCGGCTCCATTTTACCCACAAATGCTACTGCAAATTTACTCGGTGTGCATAAAGGTGAATTCAATATAGCTTTTTCTCTTAGCGATAGAACAGCCGAAGCTTGGGACGGCAAGGGCATTTTTGAAAAAGAGGGGAAACTCCAGGATATAAGATGCTTGTTTTGTATTTATCCTCATTCCAGCCAATCTTTAGTGTGGGCTGACTCGCCAATAAAAACATATGATGATTTAGTGGGCAAGAGAATTACGACCGGCCCAAGGGGTTCATCAACTGAGCAACTTTCCAGGCCCTTTTTTGAACTGATGGGTTATGACCCTGATAAAGATTTCCATACAGAATACGTATCTTATTCCGACGCCATTGAGCTTATGAAAGACGGGCATCTGGATGCCTGGGTAATGATGACCGCGCCTATTCCTTCCCCTTATTATATAGAATTAAGCAGCGTAAAGCCGATCAGATTGCTGGATATGCCTAAGGAAATAGTAGAAAAAATGTCTGAAATAAGAGGAGTGGAACCCTATATTTTGCCAGGAGGGGTTTACGAGAATGTTGATTATCCAACAAATGCAATCAGAACCAGAATGCACGCTATTGTTCATAAAGATTTTCCGGAACAGCTGGCTTACGATATTGTTAAAATAATCGCCGAAAACTTTGACCGTTATGAAGAATTGGTTTCCGCCATGAAGATGACCACAGTGGAAGAAATGGCCGCTGATGTGGGAATTCCATTTCATCCGGGAGCTTTAAAATATTTTGAAGAACAGGGGTGGGTGGAACAATGAATGTGTGGAACCCTGTTTTAGAGACAATGCCCCCGGGGGATCTCCGGCGCTATCAATTGATTAAATTTAAGGAACAGTGCATTTATGCCTTTAAAAACAGTCCTTATTACGCTCAAAAATTTACCGAAGCGGGGCTCAAGCTCAAAGATCTGGAAAATATTAAAACAATGGACGATGTTTTGAAGATTCCTATTTCCTCCAAAAAAGAATTTGCCGCTGCCCAGGAAGGCAAAGAACCTTTCCCCTATGGAGAACTGCTGGCAGTTCCCATTGAACGGATAAGTGAATATCACCAGACCAGCGGGACAACAGGTACTCCCCTGCGGTGGGGAGATACCTGGGCTGATTGGGAATGGTATTCAGATATATGGGCTACAATCCTGTATTCACGGGGCCTGCGGGCAAACGATCGCCTCTACATTGCCTTTCCCTATCATATCTATATTGCTTTTTGGGGAGGACATTATGGAGCTGAAAAGATCGGCGCTGAAGTGATACCGGGAGGCTCCACGGGCACGGAGCAAAGAATCCGTGAAATAGTGGATCTGCGTTGCACCGCAGTAATGTGTACGCCTTCTTATGCTCTGCATATGGTCAATATTGCCAAAGAGATGGGTATTGACCTTCGAAAAACTGCGGTAAGCAAACTCTTTTGTACAGGAGAGCCGGGTGCTTCTATTCTCTCCACCAAACAGAGAATCGAAGAGGCCTGGGGTGCCAAAGTTTTCGACCATGTGGGAGCCACCGAGGCTCCCCTATGGGCTTTTCAATGTGGAGAACAGCGCGGCTTACATATTAATGAAGCCCATTATCTGGTTGAAATTTTGGATCCTGAAACGCTGACACCCGTTCCTGAAGGGGAAACAGGCACTGTTGTAGTTACAAATTTCGCAAGAAAAGGTATGCCGGCTATTAGATACGACCTTAAAGATCTTATTAAAATAACTCCCGAAAAATGTCCTTGCGGCAGGACATGGAGAATATCCGAAGGCGGAGTTGCCGGAAGAAGGGATGAAATGTCCAAAGTCAGGGGAGTATTATTTTCACCTAAAAATGTAGAGAAAGCCGTCATGAACATTCCGGAGCTCAATGGAGAGTTTAAAATTATAATTACGCGGGAAAAGGATTACGACAACGTTCTGGTCAAGGCTGAAGTGTTTAAGGATTTCGAAAATATTAGGGCTGAGCTTGCTGAAAAGCTGTCCAAAGAGTTGAGAAACACAACGACCTTGAGATGTGATGTGGAAATTTTGCCTTCCGGTACCCTGCCCCGGCATGAAACAAAAGCAAAAAGGCTTGAAGATTTGAGGTAGCATTATGCCTTAATAAACATTTTGCGCTATTTTATCTGAAGGAGGAAGCAGCCGTGGACAAAAGAAAATTGCAGAAGCTGAAAGATATCGATCGGGAAATAAAGAACCTGGATGCTGCCGCTAGAAAATTGAAGAACATGGCCGAGGAGATAGAACTGCCCATAGTGTTTTATAACGCTAACAGAATTTTGGGGACGGTCAATGTGCTCAAACAAAATATCTCGGAACCTTTAAATATTATTTACCCCGATTAAAAGCATATATGGATTATTGTGCCCTAGACGGGAAACAGGAGGCCTTGTGGGCAAAATGAAAAAACTTTTTCAAGCAAAGCACAACTGTCTGAATTATTTTATTCGTACCCTGGCTGTATTCATGGCCGCCTTTCATGTTTATATAGGGCTTTTCGGCGGGATAGACGCCTATCAGCAAAGAGCTCTTCACCTTGGCTTGGGTTTGCCCCTGATCTTTTTGCTTTACCCGGCCGGAAAAAATAAGAGCCTGTCTTTTAAAATAATATGCGACTATTTGCCCTGTCTGGTCTCTACCATATGCATTGCCTATATATTCATCTTTTATGACTGGATCACCATTGAAAGATTTTTTTTGATCACTCCCCTTACAGTTTCAGAATTAATTTTGGGTATGATGCTTATTGTCCTGATTATTGAAGCAACGCGAAGAGTTGTAGGCAAGGCGTTATGTATCCTTGTCCTGCTTTTTTTGTTCTATCCCCTCTTCGGCAATTATTTTCCCGGGATGCTGCACACCATTCCCTTTTCATGGCAAAAAATAATCGACATGCAGTATTTGACGACAGGAGGCATTTTTGGAATCCCCCTGGGAGTCTCCGCGAGCGTTATCGTTTTGTTTATCGTTTTTGCCTCCTTCGTTCAGAGCAGCGGCTTTGCAGATTTTGTCTATGAATTCTCCGCGGCGATTATGAAAAAAGCCCGCGGCGGCCCGGCTAAAATTGCTGTAATTGCCAGCGCTTTAGTAGGGTCAATTTGCGGCAGCAGCACGGCAAACGTTGTCACAACAGGCAGTTTTACCATTCCCATGATGAAAAAAATAGGATTAAAACCGGAATTTGCCGGGGCTGTTGAGGCGAGCGCCTCTACTGTCGGCCTGATCTTGCCGCCTGTCATGTCCGGTGCAGCATTCTTGATGGCTGCTTTTACAGGGCTCCCTTACAAAAATGTATGCATCATTGCCTTGCTGCCGGCCCTGATAAACGTATATGCTGTTTACCTGATGGTGCATTTTGAAACGATTAAATACAATCTGCAGGCTGTGTCCGTCGATGTAAGCCTGGCTGAAACCTTCAAGAGATATTATCATATCTTAATCCCTCCTCTTATACTGGTTATTTTAATTATCAAGGGCTATTCCCCGGGATTTGTTTGCAGCTGGTCAATTATTGCCTTTGTTGTTTTTTGCTTCCTGCGCAAGCATACCCGTCTGTCGATCAAGCAAATTCTTGACACCCTGGAGAGCGGAGCCAAAGGAGCACTCCTGGTCCTCGTCGCCACGGCAGCCAGCGGTATAATCGTCGGCTCGGTAGATTTGACCGGTCTTGGCCACAGGCTCGCCTCCGGATTGGTGGAGCTAACGGGAGGGAACATATCCTTAACGCTGATCATAGCCATGGTTTTAACGCTAATTCTTGGAACGGGTATGCCGCCGGCAGCAACGTATGTTGTTCTGGTAGCCATCCTCGTCCCGGCTCTAATTAATTTAAGCATCCCAGTTTATGCTGCTCACTTTTTTGTTGTATTTTTTGCGGGGCAGTCCCTGATCACACCACCCATGGCTATAACTTCCTATGCAGCAGCAACAATTGCCGGGGCAGATCCCATGAAAACATCGTGGCTGGCGATAAAAATCAGCTTGACCGCTTTCATAATACCTTTTATGTTTGTAGTCAATCCGGCTTTTTTAATGATAGGTTCAGTTGGCGAAATTATTTCTGTAACTATAACTGCCCTGATGGGGGTCTTTTTATTGGCTATTTCTCTCGAGGGCTATTTCTTGCAAAAATTAAATATTTATGAGAGGATCCTCGCTTTTATCGGCGCCATTTTGTTAATCTATCCTGAATTTATACTTATTCTTCCGGGAGGCATTATTTTGTGCATTCTGGTTATTCCTCAAGCAATCAGGTCCCGCAAGCTGCGCGGAACCATGGACAATAAAGGTGAAATCAGGCTTGCCGACTAATTAGCAAGGGGAGATTTTGAAATGCCCGACGATGATAGAAAAATTTTGGAAAGATATTCGCGTCAGGTCCTTTTTGCTCCCATCGGGAGGGCAGGCCAGGAAAAGCTGTTAAACAGCAGGGTGGCCGTGATCGGGCTTGGAGCTCTGGGAACTGTATCAGCCAATTGCCTGGCAAGATCAGGGATCGGATATCTGAGGCTTGTTGACAGGGATTTTGTGGAAGAGTCAAACCTGCAGAGGCAGGTGCTCTTCGACGAAGACGATGCCCGCATGGCCATGCCCAAAGCCCTGGCCGCGAAGGCTAAACTGGAAAAGATCAACTCCGGCATAACATATGAAGCCCTGGTTGAGGATGTTAATTGCAGCAATGTTCTCGATTTTATTGAAGATATGGATATCGTTATGGACGCTACCGACAACTTTGAGATCCGGTTTCTTATCAACGATGCCTGTGTCAAGAAAGGTATCCCCTGGATCTATGGAGGCTGTATGGCCAGCAGAGGCATTGTACACACCATTATCCCGGGGGAAACCGCCTGCCTGCATTGTCTTCTAGGCGGGCCTCCATCAGCGGGTACAGGCCAGACTTGTGATACGGTTGGAGTAATCGGACCAATTGTTAATGTTGTTGCTTCCATACAGGTTGCCGAGGCCCTGAAGCTGCTGACCGGCTCCCGTCAGACAATGAACAAAAAAGCAATTTTTATTGATTTATGGCAAAATCAGTTTTTGGAGATCGAGTTTACAAAAGAAGAGAATTGTCCGGTTTGTGGCAGGAGGTCTTTTGACTTTCTATCGGGGAAAATGCAGCAGAATTATACGTATCTCTGCGGCCGTGATGCTGTTCAGGTATTGCCGCCCCAAAAACAGACCCTTTCACTGGAAGAGCTGCGAAAAAAATTGCTTCCCCTGGGGGAAGTATACTGCAATGATTTTTTGTTGAAATTTAATCCCGGAAATCATGAAATGGTTATCTTTCCGGACGGTAGAGTTCTTGTCAAAGGCACCTCTGACGAAAAGAAAGCCCGGTCTTTATATGCCCGGTATATAGGAGCCTAGGAGGATAGTATGATCTATCTTGATAATGCCGCAACTTCCTGGCCCAAGCCCGAAGGGGTTTACCGGGCTATGGATACTTTTTTCAGGGAACTGGGCGCCAATCCCGGGCGGGCAGGGTTCAGGATGGCGGCTGAAGCAGGGAAAGTAATCAGGGAAGCCAGAGTCCTTTTAAAAGACTTCTTCAATGCCTCTTCTCCCGATCATATTATTTTTACTTTAAACTGTACCGACGCTTTAAATATTGCCTTAAAAGGACTGCTATCCCCGGGGGATCATGTTATCACAAGCTGCCTGGAACACAATTCCGTCAGCAGGCCTTTAAACAGGATTGCAAAATCAGGTGTTGTCTACTCCAGGGTTCCTCATAATCAGGACGGCTTGATTGAACCTGAAGAAATCAAAAAAATGATACGCCCCGAGACAAAACTAATTGTTTTAGCTCATGCCTCCAACGTCCTGGGGACTGTGGAACCGGTAAGGGAGATTGGACACATTGCCGCTGAACACGGAATTATCTTCCTGCTTGATGCCGCGCAAACCGCGGGCGCACTTCCCATAGATTTAAAGGAGATGAAGATCAATTTGCTGGCCTGCCCCGGCCATAAGGGCCTTATGGGACCAACGGGAACCGGTGTTCTGGCTATTAACGGTCTTGAGGGAATTGCCTCTTTTCGGGAGGGAGGTACCGGGAGCCTTTCAGAGGAACCTGTCCAGCCGTCCCGTTTTCCGGACCGCCTGGAAGCGGGAACGCCCAATACCGTTGGCATTGCCGGGCTAAAGGCCGGTGTGGAGTTTATCATGGAAAAAGGCCTGGAAAAAATACGCAGCCATGAATTGTCGCTCATAGATCTCTTGCTGAAAGGTCTGTTAAGCATTCCCGGGGTTACTGTTTACGGAACGCAGCGGGCAGAGGGCAGAAGCGGCCTTGTTTCTTTCAACATTGAAGGCTGGGAACCGCAGGATGTAGCGGCAGTGCTGGAATCAAAATTTGACATTGCCTGCCGCGCGGGCCTGCACTGTGCTCCCTGGGCCCATGGTTTTTTGGGGACCCTTCCTTATGGTGCAGTAAGATTTTCGGTCGGTTATTTTAACACGGAGAGCGAAATAAAGACCGCTATAGAAGCTGTTTCTGCGCTAGCCGGCTACTAATAGATCGAGTTCTCATAAGAACTGGGCCCGCATGACTTCAGAAGGTATTATAGATATTGTTGATAGAAATGGCTGTAACTATTAGAGAATACTATTAGAAAAAGCAATACTTAGATGATAGACTAAAAAATGCCCAGCTGGACATTTTTTTTTCTTGGAAGAAGACCTGAAAACACCGGGGGTATTCTTCTCCAGCTATTACTATGATTTTCAGCATTCAAATTATACGAGAGGGAGGTAACACTGTGAAGAAAAGAATAGCTTTAGTACTGTTTGTTCTTATGGGAGTAACATTATTAACAGGATGCGGGCAGAAAGCATCTAATAACTCCGTTGGGTCTTCAAGCACTGCTTCTGTGGCAATTGAAGACCGGGGATACATCAATAACGATTTGCTAGTGAGCACCGACTGGGTAAATGAGCACCTGAGTCGTGATGATGTGCTTATCATTGATGCTCGGGGCGATGATGCGTATAGTAAGGGTCACATACCGGGAGCAATTTCTGTTACGTGGCAGCAGTTTGCAAACATGGAAGCGGAGAAGGGAAAAGGGTTTGCTAATCTGTTGGAACCGGAAAAGCTGACGCCAAAATTTCAGGCTTTAGGCATTGATGACAATAAAACAATTGTTGTATATGCAGACCCCACCAGTGGTTGGGGGGAAGACGGCCGCCTTGTGTGGATGTTTAGAATGGCCGGCCTGAATGATTCCAAAATTCTCGATGGCGGTTGGCCTGCATGGGTTAACGGAAGTTATACGACCACCCGGGAAGCTGCAGAGCCGACACCAAGCAATTATGTCATTACCGAGTTTAATGATGATATGAATGCTACGACCGACTGGATATACGAACATTTTGATGAGCTAGTAATTCTGGACAGCAGATCCCAAAAGGAGTATGACGGTGCAACGGACTATGGTGAACCAAGAGGCGGACATATTGCAGGGGCGATTTCAATGCCCTGGACTGTTTTTTTCAACCTCGATTCCACAGTTAAGAGCCAGGCAGAAATTGAGCAGATAATGTCGGAGACCGGCATTGAAAAAAGCGACCTGATTGTAACTTATTGTACATCAGGAATTCGGTCTGCATATAGTGCGCTTGTCCTAAGAATGGCCGGATATGAAAAGGCAAAGAACTATGATGGATCCATTAATGAGTGGGGCGCTATTGATGAGCTGCCTATGGAATAAAAAACGGGCTTTTACTTGTATATTTTTTCCGGTTTTGCTGGGAGTTGTTTACCTTATTAATTATGATTTTCAATATTTAGTTAATTCCGGTGTGTCGATTTTGAACCGGCAGGATGTCAGCAGCATTCAGCGATTCTTATACAGCTATGGGACTAGAGGTCCGCTGGCACACGTGGTCCTTGCAATGCTGGGAGTCCTGTTTCCCCATCTCGGCCTGAAGCCTTTACTTCAGGCCGGGGTTTTGCTGTTTGGCATGAAGGTGGGTACACTTTGCAGTTGGGTAGGCGGCAGTCTCGGTATTCTTTTTTTGCTCTCCATTGTCGGATGCTTCAAAACAGGGTATATAATGGCAAAAAAGAAATGGCCTGGTTGTCGTGACCGGGCTAACTGTCTAAGTTTTCGAGGGATTAATTTGATTGTATTAATGATCCTGATAATTTCTGTTTTTTGCCCTTCCGAAATTTTCTGGCTTGTGTTGGTCCTCTCAGCTGCCTTCCATGCTTCCTGCCTGACTGTTGCCGCAGCAGGTTCCTGTGCTTTATTGCTCATGAGCCTGACGATTAACTAGTATGAAATTGATACCGGAATTCCTCTGCCGGGGCAAACAAAAACAAGATTCCAGCGGGACTGACTCCTGAACAATCTGCAGAGGCTTAAACCAGCTTTTTAAAGGACTTCAGAAAATGAAACGTAATGATAAATGCATCCATTGTGGAGCGTGTACCTCTAAGTGTTCTTTCTTACAAAAATACGGCCTTGATTTATCCGGTTTGGAAAACAGGCCTGAACTGGCATATCATTGTTTTTTATGCGGAGAATGTTATCGGGTATGTCCGGTTAAGATCGATGGCCGCAGGATCTGCTTAACACTCAGGCGCCAAATTTTGCATGAAGGGAAAAACCGAATGCTGCTAAAAGATTACTGGTTAATAGTGCTGGAAAAAAAGAACTACCTTTTCCGTAATTATCGTCATGGACGGTCCGCTTCCGTTTTTTTCCCGGGATGCAATTTCCCGTCCCTTTTCCCCAAAAATACAAAAAATATGATCGCCCTGTTGCAGAAAACAGCGGGCATTGGTACGGTTTTTGATTGCTGTGGAAAACCAATTGCAGAATTGGGGATGGAGAAAGAAGAGAAGCTGATTATCGATCTTATGAAGAAATCCTTTCATAGACTGGGGATTAAGGAAATTATTACTGCTTGTCCCAACTGCTATTTTTATTTAAAGTCTCGCCTGTCTATTCATACCGTGAGTATTTACGAAAAACTATCACAACTCTCCCTTGGGAGGCCGCTAAAAGCAGAAATAATTCATCTGTTTGTACCCTGTCCTGATCGAGACAGCCAAGTGCTTCTGGACCAGTTACAGCCTTTTTTACAGGGCAATATAAAAAAAATTGAAGGAGTTCAATGCTGTGGATTTGGGGGATGCGCCACAAGAAAAGAACCGGAGCTGTCAATGGAGGTTACAAAAACAATACGGCAACAAGCCCTGCCCCGGTTGTATACCTACTGTGCATCCTGTACAGGCAAGTTGCTCCGGGACGGCTGTCGGAATGTGTTTCATCTTCTACCTGAAATCATGAATGTTGAAGAGACCATACCGCTGCACGGCGTACAGTCTTTATTTAACCGGGTCGCCTTTCGTTTTTATTAATATTTTCCATTAATCCTTGAGGGGTGAGGAGGCTTATCATGAACGAGACCGCAAAAAAATGGATAGGACGACTGGCCTTTATCGGAGCCATAGCTGCCTTTTATTTCTTAGTGCCCGGAGTCAAAGGTGTAGCTGACCAGGCGACAGGCATACTGTCTCGAGCAGATATTGCCGGGATGAAAGAGTTTTTAAGGAGTTTCGGTATCTGGGGACCGTTGATTTCCATGATGTTGATGGTGCTTCAGGCCCTTGTCATGCCGTTGCCGGCTTTTGTCATCACCTTTGCCAATGCCTGGATCTGGGGTTGGGCCTGGGGGGCGCTGATTTCTTGGACCGGGGCTATGATTGGAGCTGTCGTTTGTTTTTATTTGGCTAAGTGGTTTGGACGCCCGTTGGTGGAAAAAATGGTAGGGCAAAGATCTCTGGCCATTGCTGATAGATTTTTTGACCGATATGGCCGATTCGCCGTGCTGATTGCCCGCTTGATCCCGGTGGTGTCTTTTGACTTGATCAGTTATGCTGCGGGATTAACCAGTATGACTTTGTGGGCGTTTTTCTGGGCCACCGGCGTGGGACAACTTCCGGCCACTATCGTTTATTCTGTTTTAGGCGAGAATATAACCGGCGGTGCCAAGTATGGCCTCTGGGTGTTCTCCGGCGTTGTTTCCCTGCTAATCCTGAGCTGGCTGATTAAAAAAAGACTGGAAAAGCGCCTCTTGGATGAGGGAGATGCTGTTAATGCGACCAAATCCTGATGTGGCAGGTCCATTACCGGAGCGATGGGAAACCCTGGACGGGAAGAAAAAAGGGAAGAGTTGGGGAATACTGCTCAAAACAGCCATCACCCTTTTTCTTTTTTGGTTCCTTTTTAAAAAGATCAATATTGGTGAAGTGATGGCGACTCTGTTGGGGATGGATCAACCGCTGCTATGGACCGCCACTGCCATCGCCGTTGGAGCTGTGGTCTTAAGTGCTTATAAGTGGCAGCTGCTTTTGACGGCCAGGGGCTGGCATCTGTCTATGGGAGAGCTGACCAAAATATATTTTATCGGTTTGTTCGCCAATAATTTTTTGCCCTCCAGCATAGGCGGAGATATGTTGCGGATTTATCTGGTGGGGAAAAAAATCAACCACAACGGTGAAGCCGCAGCATCCGTTATTTTAGAGCGGCTCCTGTCCACGGTGGGACTGGCCGTCCCGGCCCTATTGGCCTTGATTCCCAATAGTCGGCTGTTGGGTGATTTTTGGGATCATATTGTTTATTTTTTTATTTGTTGTTTTGCTTTAACGTATCTTATCATGAAACCGGCCATCCTGAGGCCATTAAAAAAACTGCCCTGGAAACAGTGGCAGAGGCTTGTGGGGATTTTTCGAGAAATAATTAATATTATCCAGTCCTTTCGCCATAAGAGAGGGACTCTGGTTAAGGTCATATTTTATTCGGTCATGTTTCAGCTGGCCATTATCTTGATCAATTTTTGCCTGATCAGGGCTCTGGGGATTCACCAAATGGGCTTGTGGCACTGTTTTCTTCTGGTTCCCATCATCTCCGCCGTATCCATGCTCCCTGTATCCATCAACGGCCTAGGCATCCGCGAAGGCGCCTATGTGCTCTTGTTTGGGGCAATGGGCGTTTCTGCCAGTCAGGCTATTACAGTATCTTTGTTATTCTTTGTGATAGTGACTTTCATCAGTCTTTTTGGAGGTATACTCTTTGTTTTGGAAAAGGAGAGAGGTGCCTATCAATAGAGACAGGCCTTCCTGTGATTGGTTAATTAGACCTTTGTGAGGGGGAAAATAATGAAAAAACTGGTATCAGTTATATTATTATTTTTTTTGATCTTTTGGGTTGCCGGCTGCGGCGGCAGTAACGAGGAAGCAGCTCAAGAACAAGTAACTGCTGGCCAGGCGGAGAATATTTTGCAAAAAGAGTGGGCTGAAATAGAAAAGCTTGCCCAGGGCACTGAGATACGTATGTTCATGTGGGGCGGCGACGAGAACATCAACCGCTATATGGATGAATGGGTGGCGCCCCAGATGAAAGAAAAATACGGCCTGACCTTTACCCGTGTTCCCATGGATGCCCCTGAGTTTATGCAAAAGTTGCTTGCCGAGAAAAAAGCGGGAAGCCAAAAGGGAAATATGGATATCCTGTGGATCAACGGGGAAAATTTTAAAAATGCCAAGACCAATGACCTGTTGTACCAGCCCTTTGTGGAAACACTGCCCAATTATCAGCAGTACGTCAATCAACAATCAAAAAATATCACCACCGACTTCGGTGTCCCTGTTGAAGATTTAGAAGCGCCTTGGGGCAAAGTCCAGTTTGTTTTTCTGTACGATTCGGCCAAAATTCCGGATCCCCCTAAAAACTTTGCTGAACTGGCCGTATGGGTGAAAGCCAATCCCGGCAAGTTTACCTATCCGGAACCGGCTGATTTCACAGGCAACGCTTTTTTGCGACATTTATTATATGATGCAGTAGCTGTGGATAAACTCCTCAGCACCGGTTTTGATGAATCCTTCTTAGAGGAAAACGCCCGTCCCATGTGGGATTATCTCAACAGCATCAAAGCTGACCTGTGGCGTGGGGGAGAGACCTATCCCCAATCTCTGACCCAGTTGGATCAACTTTACAGCCAAGGCGAGGTCTATATTACCATGGGCTATAATGAAGGTAGGGCCGAGCCGTTGATTAAGCAAGGGGTATTCCCCGAGACTACCAAAAGCTTTGTCATGGAACCCGGTTCTATCGGCAATACCCATTTCCTGGCCATACCCTATAATACCCCCAATCCTGCCGGGGCCATGGTTGCCATCAACTTCTTGCTCTCGCCTGAAGCACAATTGGAAAAACTGGATCCGGCTGTATGGGGAGATAATACGGTGCTGGATATCCAAAAGCTGTCCGAGGAGCAAAAGAACGAGTTTGCCAAGCTGGACCGGGGAGCCAGCGTTCTGCCCGAAGAAGTCCTGCAAAAGGCGCTGGTGCCTGAGGTAGGGCCTGAATATGTGGACTGGATAAAGGAGAAATGGATGCATGAGGTCATTGGGGCTGAATAATCACAAACCTTATCTGCTGGTTTTGCCGGCCCTGATATTTTTCTCCCTGTTTGTTTTATACGGAATAGGTACGGTTTTTGCCGAGAGCCTGAATTTGTCGCTAAATACAGGCTCCTCCATCGTCAAATACTATATAGAATTGGCGGAAAAACCCGGTTTTTGGAGTGGATTGATTTTGAGTTTGCAGGTATCGGCTGCCGCTACTCTTCTCTCCATCATCATTGGGGTTTATTTAGCCAGGCAATTTTATCGTCGGGTTCCGGACAGTATTTGGCATGCGCTGGCTTGGTTGCCCATGCTCATTCCCCATTTTGCTGCCGGCTATCTGGCTGTTCTGCTATTATCCCAGAGCGGGTGGTTTTCGGGGCTATTGGCCCAGGTCACCCTAATTCAAGAAACAAGCCGGTTCCCGGTCCTGGTCAATGACAAGAATGGATTGGGTATCATCGTTACCTACCTGTGGAAAGAGATTCCTTTTGTGTTATTGATGTCGATGCCTGTTTATCGTAGAATGGATTGGCGGTATGAGGATGTGGTCCGAACCTTGGGCGGTGGACAGTGGCAGGTCTTCAAGACGGTAGAATGGCCTGCTCTGCTGCCGGTCTTGGTGGAAACAGGGATTATTCTTTTTGCCTTTATCTTTTCAGCATTTGAACTGCCGTATTTACTGGGTGTGACCTATCCCAAAATGATTTCGGTAATGGCATATCAGTGGTTTTATGAAGGCAGTTGGAGCAATCGCCCCCTGGCCATGGCTCTCATGACCGTCAGTACCGTGATGGTCTTGATCGTTGCCGTTGTTCTTCTGGGCTTGATTCAGGGGAAACGGTACCGAATGATGAGAGGGAGATAAAAATGTTTGTTTCTCCGGCACGCCCGGAACAACAAGAAAAACCCATTCTAACCAATGGGATAAAAATTTTTGTACTTCTTTTTTTCTGCCTGCCTTTTGCCATACTGCTGCTGCAAAGCTTTTCCGCAGGCTGGCAATGGCCCCGTCTGCTTCCGGGAACCTTTTCCTGGCGGGCTTGGCAGAGTCTGTCCCGGGAACCGCGGATGATACCGGCCATCAGTATAACGCTATTGATTGGACTGGCGGTTTCACTGATTAACCTGATTTTGGGGATCCCGGCGGGGAAAGGGCTGGCCCACTATCGCTTCCGGGGGAAATCCTTAGTAGAAGCCGTTTTCCTCCTTCCCCTGCTGATTCCCACTTTGGCCGTGGTGATGGGAATCCACATTTTCATGATCCGGGTAGGTTTGACTAATACCGTGTGGGGAGTTATACTGGTTCACGTGATTCCCACTCTTCCGTACACAATCCGCATTTTTCGCCATGCCTTTGAAAATCTGGGTTCCAAATGGGAAGAACAGGCGGCCACTCTGGGTGCATCCCAGCTGACCATATACCGTACCGTTTGGCTGCCTCTTTTGATACCCAGCATTCACAGCGCTCTGATGTTATCCTTTGTGATTTCCTTAAGTCAGTATGCCTTGACAGCCATAATCGGGGGCGGCAATGTAGTGACCCTGGCGATGGTCTATTTTCCTTATTTCCAAAGTTCCAACAGAAGCGTGTTGGCCTGCTTTACCGTTATTTTTGCCCTTTTGCCTTTATCGTTTTATTTATTAATGTACTCCTTATACAAGTTATTTATAAGAGGGCCGGGGCATTACCGGGGATGCTAAAAAGTGTTGCTGCAAACTGTTAACTTGATTAAAAAATTTGATCACAGGGTAGTCCTGGGCCGGGTAAATATCAATTTGTGGGACGGAGAGATTCTGAGCCTGATTGGTCCTTCGGGTTCAGGCAAGACCACCCTCCTCAAATGCATAGCCGGATTGGAGCCCGTCAGCGGGGGGAACATATTGGTCCGAGAAAAAGATGTGACCGGGCAGAAAGCAAATCAAAGGCCTGTGGTTATGATGTTTCAGCAGCCCCTTTTGTTTCCTCACTTGACGGTGATGGAGAACATTATTTACGGATTGAAAATCCGGGGCACCGAAAAGAAAACCATGATGGCCGCAGGTGAAGAAATGTTGCAGAAAATAGAACTGCCCGGATACACCCGCCGGTATCCCTTTGAACTGTCGGGTGGTCAGCAGCAGCGGGTTGCTCTAGCCCGCGCCCTGATCATGAAGCCCCAGATCCTTTTGCTGGACGAGCCCTTCGCCAGTTTAGACCCGGAGTTGAGGAGTTCTATTCGAAACTGGGTCAGGAGGTTGTTGAAGAGGGAGGAAGTGGCAGCTATTTTTGTAACCCATGACAGGGAAGAGGCCATGATCATGGGAGACCGGCTTGCTGTTATGATCCGGGGCAGGAT
Source organism: Bacillota bacterium (assembly GCA_012728375.1). Classification (GTDB taxonomy): domain Bacteria; phylum Bacillota; class Dethiobacteria; order DTU022; family UBA8154; genus DUNV01. Next base: position 21,676 of record JAAYFF010000008.1, read on the forward strand.
TCTCCAGGAGGGTTCTCCCTTTGAAGTGTACAAAAAACCCGCCAACAGGGACGTGGCCGAATTGTTTTCTGACGGGCTGGTCCTGGATGACCGCCGGTTTGTACCTGTAGATGCCATTACGGTTTCCGATAGTGAACAGCAGGTGAATAAGGATGGTTTTCTGGCCTTCAAGGGCCGGGTGGCGGCTAATTGGATCAAGGCAGGGCATCATATGATCCGGGTTGAAGTGCCGGAACTGGGGAGAGAAGTGTCCCTGCCGGCGTCAAAGACGTATTCTGTCGCTGAGGAAGTCCTCTTGGTTTTTCCAAGGGACAGGGTGTATATCTTCCCGCAAAATAATTTAGAAATGGAAATGGAGTAAACCTGATGCTTGATACCCATGCCCGCAAATATGTTGAGCCTTTTTTCAAAGAGGCTGCAGCAATATTAGTGAAAATAGGATTATCGGCAAATCAGGTGACAGTTCTGGCCTTTGTAGCTGGGACCTTATCAGGTCCGCTGTTTTATGCCGGGCATCCGGTTTTGGCGGTTATTTTCCTGTGGCTTTCAGGTTTTCTGGATGCCGTGGACGGTTCTATGGCCAGGATGACGAAAACTTCACCTTGGGGTACCCTCATGGATATAATCTTTGACCGGATTGTGGAAATAAGTGTTATCCTGGGCCTTGCTTTTCGTTTTCCTGCCTCGCAGTTACCTTTGCTGTTGTTAAGCTGTTCCATCATTTTATCCATGACGGTTTTTTTAACCGTCGGCGCTGTATCGGAAAAAAGCGGCATGAAATCCTTCTATTATCAGGCGGGATTGGCGGAACGTACCGAGGGTTTTATTTTCTTCTCTTTGATGATGTTGTTTACTGATTTTTTAACTTATATAACCCTCATTTTCTTTGGTGCCATCATGTTTACTGTATGCCAGAGAATTTCCGAGGCTTGGAGGATTTTAAAATAACAACCGCTAAGCCCCCGGGGATAACCGGTACCGTTCCAGCACTCGTGATGGGAAAGGATCTCTTCTGCAATATGTGAAAACTCATCCATCGAGTGGGCGATCCTGTAGCTTGCTTCCGGGTGTTTTTTTATGATCTCCTGTTCTTTTTCTGCAATGCATTCTACAGGGAATTATGCAGGTAAATGGGGGATGTAAAGCGAATTATCATAAGAGAAGAAAATAAGAGATAAGGGGACGGGTGTTTGTGCTGCCGGAAAATATAGAAGCCGAATGTGCCGACAGGGCCAAGCAGGTGAGCTCTTTCATCGTCATGGATATACTGGAAAAAGCACACGAAATGGAGGCCTGCGGCGAAGATATCATTCACCTGGAAATTGGAGAACCTGACTTTGACACCCCCCAGCCGGTGAAAGAAGCCGCCTTGCAAGCATTAAAAGCGGGAGATACCCACTATACCCACAGTCTGGGAAAACTGGTCTTGCGGGAGGCTATTGCCGGCTTTTACCAGCGCAAATACGGGGTTGAATTGTCTCCGGAACAAATTATCGTTACCTCCGGTTCCTCTCCCGGAATGCTGCTCGTTTTTTCTGTGTTAGTAGAGCGCGGGGACGAGGTAATCCTTCCTGACCCTCACTACGCCTGCTATCCCAATTTCATCCGTTACCTCGAAGGCAAGCCTGTTTTTATTCCGGTGCAAGGGGAGAACGGCTTTAAGTACTGCATTGATGATATCAAAAAAGCCATTAACGCCAGGACAGCATTCCTCATGCTCAATTCCCCTGCCAACCCCACAGGTTCTGTCTATAACAGCCGTGAGTTGCAAGAACTGGCAGCTCTGGACCGGATAATTGTCTCAGATGAGATCTATGCAGGGCTTGTTTACGGGGAAGAGCAGCATACCATTCTGGAATATACAAAGAAGGCCTTTGTTATCGGCGGATTTTCTAAGGTTTATGCCATGACCGGATGGCGCCTGGGTTATGTAATCGCACCGCCTGAATATATCCGCCCCATGCAAAAGCTCCAGCAAAACCTCTTTATCTGTGCCGCATCTTTTGCCCAGGAGGCTGCTATTACTGCTTTGACCTGCTGCGACGGGCATGTAGCTTCAATGGTGGAAGTTTACGATTGCCGCCGCCGCTATTTGCTTGAGCGTTTGAAAAAAGCAGGTATTGCACCCCCCGTAGATCCCAGGGGAGCTTTTTACGTTCTGGCCGATGTGAGCAAATATACGGCAGATTCTCTTGCTTTTGCCTTCGAGATTCTGGAAAAGGCAAAGGTTGCCGTGACCCCGGGGATAGATTTTGGCCGAAACGGGGAAGGGTACCTGCGGCTCTCCTATGCCAACTCCCTGGAAAATATAGAGGAAGGGATGAACCGCCTGGAAACCTTCCTTTACAGCCGAAGATAGTCCAATCATCGCCCCGGCAAATTTTGATCATCATGCAAATCGCCCGGTGATACCGGCCCGCTGAGCCATGGTCACTATGGTGCGGAGGTACCTGCCGGAGGCTTTTCTGTAATGTCTGGATAATCAGAACGGCGGCATTGAGGTGAAAGAATTGATTAAAATATCGAAAAATTCTTTCAGTTATAGGGTAGAATATGTATAATAAAAATAGTTTTAAAAATGTATCGGAGGTGATGAGCCTGTGCGGAAAGTTCTGAACGTCCGATACAGCGGATTTACCTGCTTGATTGCATTTTTAAAAATTGCCTTGCCGGTGGGATGCCTTTATCTGCTTAGTTTGTATAATTATCTTCTTTACCACTCCTTGGTGGAGCTCCTTGCTTCCCTGGTAGCACTTGCACTTTTTATCGTCGGATGGAATACCCGGACATTTGCCCAAAATAATCTCATGATAATTTTAGCTTTGGGCTTCCTTGTTGTGGGTATAATTGATCTTTTGCACATGCTTTCCTACAAAGGTATGGGCGTCTTCCCGCAAAATGATGCCAATTTACCTACACAGCTTTGGATTGGCGCCCGCTATGTAGAGGTCCTTACTCTGCTCTGCGGAGCCTTTTATCTGGGTAAAAAGGATGAATTTCCCCGTCCGGAATTTTTATTAAAGATTTTTTTGGCTGTGGGAGTTCTGCTGTTGATAGCGATTTTTTTTAACTTTTTCCCCGTTTGTTATCTTGAGGGTGAAGGCCTTACGGTTTTCAAAGTCTTCAGCGAATATCTAATTTCCGGCGGTTTTTTGCTTGCAGGAATTATTTTTTATAAAAAAAGAGAGCACCTGACCGATAAAATCCTTCGATTAGTGCTGACGGCTCTTGGGCTTACCATTTTATCTGAGATGAGCTTTACCCTTTATGTTGATATATATGGTTTTTTTAATTTTTTAGGGCATATCTTTAAGTTTTTTTTCATTACCCTGCTTTATCGTGCCTTGATTGAAGAATCGCTGCAGAATCCTTATCAACTTCTTTTTAAAAAGATCGTCGCGACCAATAAAGATTTGGAAAAGAAAAGTATCGAACTGGAAAAAGTATACCGTAGATTGAACGAAGAGATGGACAAGGCCCGGGCTATCCACGAGCAAACTTTGCCGGACGATCTGCCGGAGATTAAAGGTATTTCTTTTGCAGCCCATTATCACCCCGCGCTTAAACTGGGCGGTGATTTTTATAATATGCGGAACTTATGAACTTTCAGGAAAGCAAACTAACCCTTACTTCCGGAACAACCATTTTTTTTAATACTGACGGTTTGACGGAGCAACAAGCGTCAGGAGTGTACTATGGCGAAATTCTCCCCAAAGTCTTTTACGAAAATAGCCGCCTTTCACCGCAGCTAATTATTCGGGCTGTCTGCGAAGATTTTCGCCGCTTTAATAATGGCTCTCTGCAGGGTACGGACGATATAACCTGTCTGGTTATGCAGTTAAACTAACATTTATATGTACCATAAAATTCTTGAGAGAAGACCGTTCTGCCGGGAGACAGTTTCCGGCTATTAATCTCCCGACAAAATCAGGAAAATATTTTTAGTTTAAACAATAAAGGAGAGGAATAAAAAAAAATTTGTCGAATAATACAAAAGCGGTCCAATAATGTAAATAATATACATATTAGGAGGTTTTTAAGTTGGTTGAAGAAAAAAGTTTACAGCACAGCGATGAAGGCGGGAAAAAACCCGACATACTGGAAGCTATGATTATGGCGGCTCCGTTTATACAGAAACTGGTTCCTTTTGATTGTATGATTGGCATTGCTGACAAAGATTTCAGATATGTGCTTTATATACCATCAATAGATGTAAACCTGGGAAATGTTGTCGGAACAAAAGTTCCCCCGGGGAATCCGCTGTACGAGGCGATAAGTACAGGAACAATTCAGAGGCTAACTGTTCCTAAAGAAACTTTTGGCATTGCCTTCAAAGCTACAGGTATTCCTCTGAGAGATGAAAACGGCACTATTGTAGGGGCGATCGGCCTGGGAATGAGCTTAAAAACGCAGGAGACATTAACGGAGGCCGTACAGTCGTTTGCCGCCACTTCTGAAGAGGTTGCCGCGACATCGGAGGAAGTTGCCGCTTCTGCACAGGAGCTTTCCAATGAAATGGAATCGCTGACTCAGTTACAGAAAGAAATGATTGCGCAGGTTGACAAGACCGATACAATGCTGGATTTTATAAATAAAGTTGCAGCAAATTCCAATCTTCTCGGACTTAATGCCAGTATTGAGGCGGCAAGAGCGGGCGAACATGGGCGGGGCTTTGAAGTTGTAGCCACAGAAATAAGAAAAATGGCAGACAGCAGCGCCAATTCCGTCCAGGAAATCCGCCAGATAATAGCTGAGATTAAAGGAAAAGTGGCCTTAATAAACGAAGCAACAATAAAGGTTTCCAATATCGCTCAGCATCAAGCGGCAGCATCGGAAGAGATTTCGGCTTCCGTGCAGCAGTTAGGCATCTTCTGCGGAGAATATTGAAAAGGTAGCCGAAATTTTTTAGGCTGGGTGATGCGGAATAAAATTTAAAACATAAACGATAAAAGGCGCATATTATTCTCCTGCTTTAATAATGATTTTAAAAGGAGAGAAATCCTTTTAATTTAAAGGGGGAAATAATGTGCGCATACTGGGTTTTGTCGGCACTAATCGTCATTTTAAAGCCTGGCTGTCCGGTCTTAAAACCGGGTCGGTTATTGACCTTTCTCTTTATCGCTGGAAGAGCTCCATATTGAAGAGGTTAACAGTAAAATAATGAAGATGAAACTGGGGAATGAAGGGATCCGCGGCAATTTTGTAGAATTATTCACAGTCGCCATATATGCTAAATGACAAATACAGAGGAGAAGTTATGACATCATATATTAGCACCAGGGGTAATTACCCTCCTGTTTCTGCATCTGCCGCCATTAAGGTTGGTATGGTCCCGGCGGGAGGGCTTTTTGTTCCCGACGAAATTCCCGTCTTTACCAACAGCAGGATTTTTGCACTGACTGAATGCGATTATCTTTCTGCCGCGCGTGAAGTTATTGCTCCTTTTTTGGATGATTTCACTGCGGATGAATTGTCGGATTGCCTAAAGCCGGCCTACGGAGGAAGCAATTTTCATCACCCTCTTATCGCGCCTTTGCACAGTTTAACTGAAAAAGTGCACTTTTTGGAACTCTGGCATGGGCCTACGGCTGCATTTAAAGATCTCGCTCTTCAGGTGATGCCTTTTTTGTTAACCCGGTCTGCTGCAAAATTGTCCGGCCAAAAAGAGATAATCATTCTGGTAGCCACATCCGGAGATACAGGTAAAGCTGCTCTGGAGGGGTTTAAGAATGTTCCTGGGACAAGGATTATTGTTTTTTATCCTTACCGTAAAGTGAGCAAAATTCAAGAGCTGCAAATGACAACTACCGATGGGGATAATACTTACGTTGTGGCTGTGAAGGGCAACTTTGATGACTGCCAGAGTGCTGTCAAGGAAATATTTGCTGATCAACGTTTTAACCGGATTCTTGCTGACGAGGGGTTTGAGCTTTCTTCTGCAAATTCTATCAACTGGGGAAGATTGGTGCCCCAGATAGTCTATTATTTCTGGGCTTATGCCGGGCTACTGAAAAAAAAGATCATTGCACCCGGGGAGAAAATTAATTTCGTTGTTCCGACCGGAAATTTTGGAAATATCCTCGCCGGATGGTATGCACAGAAGATGGGGTTGCCCATTCATAAACTGCTCTGTGCTTCCAATAAGAATAAAGTATTAACGGATTTTTTCCATACAGGGTTTTATGATCGCAACAGAAAGTTCTGGCAAACCCGGAGCCCCTCCATGGATATTCTTATCTCGAGCAACCTGGAAAGGTTCCTTTTTGAAATAACCGGCCACGATGCGGAAAAGATTACCCATTGGATGAAGGAACTTGCGGAAAAAGGTTCTTTCCGGGCGGACAAGAAGCTTTTAGGAGACTCGATGATAGCAGGTTTTGCCGACGAAGAAGAGACTCTGGAAGCTATCAGGGAAGTTTTTAATTCTTATAATTACCTATTGGATACCCATACAGCAGTAGGGTACAAGGTATATCAGGACTATTGCAGAAAAAGCGGGGATAACACCGTAACGGTAATTAACGCGACTGCCAGCCCGTATAAATTTGCGGCCAGCGTTTTGGAGGCGATCCAGGGCAAGGAATGCCTTCAGGAAAAAGATGAATTTGCGATTTTGCGCCGGTTGGAGGAACTGGACAAGGGATCTCTTCACCCCGGGCTGCAAAATTTGCAGCAAAAGCCTATTCTACACCGGACTATTTGTGAAAAAGGAGAAATACGGGGGCAAATTGAAAAAATACTCCTAACCGGCAGCTAGTTGCTGATCCCTGCTTGAAGAAGTGGGGAGACCCTACCTCGTTGGATAATTAGACTTCTTGAAGGAGTGGCAAAGAAGGTGAATTATACACATCTTTCTCTTCAGGAAAGGGATGGAATTTTTGTTTTAACCCTCAACCGGCCAAATTCATTAAATGCTTTGAATATGGATACCTTAGCTGAAATAAGAGAAGCTCTCGATTTTATTAAAAGCAAAGATGGTTTGCAAGGGCTTATTTTTACGGGGCAGGGTGAGAAAGCCTTTTGCGCCGGAGCTGATTTAAAGAATGTCCGGGAGATGGATCCGCAGGATTTCCTTGAATTTATTAATATTTCTTTTGAAGTTTGGGAAAGGATCTGGAATATGCCCGTTCCGACGGCCGCTGCTTTAAACGGTCTGGCTCTGGGGGGAGGGTGCGAACTCGCTTTGGCTTGTGATTTTCGCCTGGCGGTAAAAGAAGCGGTTCTGGGACTTCCGGAAATAAACCACGGTCTCCTTCCGGGCTGGGGGGGGATACTTTTTATGTTAAGGATAGTTGGCCGGGCAAAAACCCTGGAACATGTTTTAACGGGCAAGACCATTGCGGCGGAACAAGCGCTGGAAATGGGCTTGATCACGCAGATCACCTCCAGGGAAACCCTGCTGTCCGAAGCGAAGCAGCTCGTCTCAACTATTGCCAAAAAAGGATTACAGACAGTAAAATGGGCAAAGCAGGTGATTAATGACTATCAGACTGCTGATCTCCGCAAAGCGTTTATCCACGAAGCCCTCAGCGGATTAGCCTGTTTTGTTTCCGATGAGGCCCAAAAAGGGTTGGAGAGCTTTTCCCTAAAAAACAAAAAGAAATAGCCGAAAGCTTTCATTCTTCCTTAGTGTCAAGAAGTATTGTCCAGGCTTATATTTTAGAAAATATTTTATGTTAAAACAACTTACTCCGGAATCCTGCTCTGAAGGACATCGTCAAAGATTGCGAGCGGAATACTTAAGCAACGCCCTTGTTGCTTTTTTTGTTTACCCAGAAATTTTTTTGTCTTTGCTGTAACGGCAGCCGGTTTCTGCAGCATCGTCTCTTCCTGCGGTGCTTCTTCGGGAAAAAGAGAATCCCGTTGTGCGGAAAGTGCGGCTTTTGGATTTTTTACTTTTTATCGGGACTTTTTGAGAAAAAAAGACGGAAATAAACAAAGATTTACTGTTTTACCGTCTTTGTTTTAATTTTTTACACTTGAGCCGCCATTGGAAAGCTTGACAATATAAACAAAAGTGTGAGATAATTCACAAAACTGCAAATTAAATACATTTTAAAAACAAATTTTTGCGGGAAATCAATAAATATTAATTCCTGAATCCCTTGTTTTTTTACACAGAAATTTCAGAAAACAAACGCAAAAAAATTTATAAAAATAAGACAATATCATAAGAAATTTTTTTATATAAATTCTAATCAATAAAAGATGGGGGGTATTCTATCGAACAGCGTTAGAAAACTTTTCTTGCCGTAATTGGGGGTTCTGCGGTCATTTGATGCTGGGGAAGAAATAAATTACCTATTTAAGGAGAGAAGAACATGTTAAAAAAAATGTCCAAGAATTATCAAATTGTGGCCTTTTTGTTAAGTCTGCTAATGGTCGTAAGTTTACTTGCAGGTTGTTCATCGACAAGTGCGTCGAAAGAAACGGAGAAAGAAGGAACACAAGGAACAAATGGTAAAGTGTATGAATTCAGTCTCTCTCATTTTTTTCCGGCAAACCATGAGGTTGAGGTAGATATTGCCAAGCCTTGGGCTGAAGCTCTATATCAAGCTTCAGACGGACGGATTAAAATTAACACTTATCCGGGAGAAACTTTGACCAAGGCCGCAGAAACCTATGAGGGCGTTGTCCAGGGTGTTACGGATATCGGGATCTCCGTTTATGCTTATACGAGGGGAAGATTCCCCGTTCTCGAGACGCTTCTATTGCCCGGGGTCAGCTTCTATAATTCCGAGGCATCAAGCTGGGCGGCAATGGAAGCAATTGAAACAATGAACCTCGAAGAGCTTCAAGATGTCCATCACGTTTGGACCTGGGGTTCGGGGCCGGCAGACTTATTCGGGAAAAAACCTGTCCGGACGCTGGAGGATCTTAAAGGGCTTCAAATAGGAGCAACAGCAGGTCCTCGTGCCGATGGCCTCCAGGAACTTGGCGCAACGCCGGTAATTTTACCCATGAGCGAATGGTATGAAGCTCTTTCCAGGGGTGTCATGGACGGAGGTCTAGCTCCCCTTGAATCAATGAAGGGCTTCCGGTTGGGCGATGTGACAGCCGATTATATTACGCTTACTCCGTTTCTTTATAACCAGTTGTTCTTTAATGTAATGAACAAGGATGCCTGGAATTCATTGCCGCCCGATCTGCAAGAAATATTTACAGAGACCACCAAAGAATTTTATGCTAAAAATCTGCCTACTCTTTGGAATAAGATTAATGAAGGCGGTTACAACTATGTTAAAGGGCTGAAAGAAGTCGAAGTAATAAGGCTTACCGACGAAGAGACGGAAAGATGGATGTCGCATTTGCCACCTGTACAAGCTGCTTACGTAGAGTTTTTAAACGAGAGGGGTCTTCCCGGCGAGGAAATTCTCCAACAAATGAAGGATCTGGCCGCTAAATATAACGAGCTGTATCCGGAATTTGCTCCGTATATTAAATAGTTTGCCAGGCAAAGTTTTTTAAAAGATTGCAAGCCTCACCGTTTATCACCGAATACATGACTCCTGAAAATTAATTATATTAATACTTATACTGAGCGGTTACTTAATTTAGTGTTTTTGCCACCTAACTACTATATTACTCCTATAACAAGATTCAAAACAGAACTCAAAAATTTTATATATTTTTTCTTAATTCACCTGTTTTATTTGCAACAAATTGAGCAAATAACTTTTCTTTTTCAGCACGTTCTTTTTCAGCAATAATATCATCCAATATTAACTCTATACCAATTTTAAGATACGGATACATAGAGATACATTCTTCTTCGCTTAATTCATGTATACCTTTACTAACTATACTATATAAGTTTTTATTTTCAACAAGCACTTTAGGTAAATAATCTTTTAAAATTTCTATTTTTTCTTTGAAATCGCTGCGCATAAAATCCTCAGATGATATTTCTAACATATCTTTTACTTTACTATATTTCTCAAGAACTAGATTTTCTATAATTCTGCGAAGATATACAAAAGAACCAATCCCTATC
>JAAYFF010000078.1 GCA_012728375.1 Bacillota bacterium
AATCTCGCTAACCAGGTAGTTAAAGAGCCCTTTTGACTCCAGGGAAGAAGCCTGGGTAAGGATGCGCTGGCGAAAAAAGGTTGGTCTGCCCACGCTTGTTCGCTCCTTTACTACAGAGTTAACGTTTTATTCGACCAAATATTTGCTTCTTCCTGCATAATTCGTGCAAGCAGCAAAGCGTCGGCCTTGACAGGCACCCCGTGTGTGGTCTTTAAAAGATGCCGACGGGGCGGCTCCGGGGTCATATCTGCCAGGTAGGGCTACCCGTCTTTCTCCTCAGTTTACCACACACGGGGACCCCTCCAGTCAAGGCTGCCCTTCGGCGCCGCTTTGACTTGGTTAATTAAAAACCTCTGGGGCTCACCAGGGTCATATCAGATGGGATAACCGCCCGCCGCTGCAGTTATCTAATTCCTGGTTGCTCTGCTTTAGTTGAGGAACAATTTATGTTTATTTTTACCAACATTTATTTTCAGCGCTACATACTTGTCAGGGAATGGGAAGAAAGGGGTTGTAGAAGGATGTTATCCATTGAACAACTTTTTTGACATAGGTAAAAGACTTAAGATAGCAAATGTACATTTGTACCTTAATGACTTGTAACAAACAAAAGGGCTATTATAATGGCCCTTTCTCTTTTTGAGGTAGCAAAAGGGATCAAAAAATTTTTAATGATTAAAGAGAAAGTGTCAAATACAGTTCTTCATTTTTATCTATACGCTCTAAAATTAATAGTTATGAAATCCTAAAAAAAATAAGCGAGTAAATGCAAGAAAATCTTAATTTATTGGAGGAGAGAACTTTGAATATTAAATCAATTAGATTATTTGCGGTTCTCGTCATCATAGCCGTGATAATCACATTGCTTCCGATGACGAGCTTTGCAGCATCGACCAACACCATAAATAAGGTACCGCAGGTAACAGCCGATTATGAATTCACTGCCTTAACGGCTCCTGTCCTGATGATCGCCGAGAAGAATGCGGATGACTTTTCTACAACTTCCGGTGAAACTTTCAGGTTAAGCCTTACCAATGCAGAATGGTTACCTGGTACTCCTGAGGCTCCTCCTACTCCTCCTAGGACTGTTTATTTAATTGAGGGTTGGGATGCTAATAACACGGTTAAGTTTAGTGATAACACCACCACTGTCGATTACGTTTATGGCGTCACTGCCGTCAATGTCCTCACCAAAACAACTGCAGAGGTAACTATTGTAGGAACAACAGGAAGTGATGTATACAATTTGCCGCTGTATACCAAGGTAACCGGTGAAGGTGAAGCCCAAGTTACCGTTGATGCCCGCGACAGCAGGCTCAGCAGCGGGACATATGTTTTTGCCAACTCAGCAACGGGAGGGACTGTTGCATCTATCTCCAAAGTTACTTCATTTACCAGGACTTCCACAGATTTTGGAACTATACAAATTGATGAAACCAGAGTAGGTACGTTAACCGGAGACCAAACCATTAGGATTACACTTCCTCCGAAATTTGAATGGGTTATTCCTGCAACTGCTGAAGCAACCTTCAGCGGCGGATTTTCTAATCCTGCGATGACTTCAGAAAGTTTTAAAGGAGACGGAGAAAGAACGCTTGAACTGACCTTTACCCCTTCTCCCGCTACTCGTACTGCCCGGGGTTCAATCATCCTGAAAGGCCTTCAAATCAAGGCTGATATGGATGCACCTGGTGGTGAAGTCGTTGTAAATATTGAGGGAACCAGCGTTACAGCGCAAGAATTGGTTGTAGCCAAGCACGAGTCCGGCAATCTTGCAGAAGCCCACTTGGTCGGAACTATTTCAGGGACAAAAAAATTTCCTGCCATTGGAATATGGGAATATGAATTTAATTCTGCAGGACAAATTTGGGCCCTTGAGTTATCAGTTATTGAAGAGGCAAATGATGGACACATCAGCCGCAACTTTACAACAATGGGTTCATATAGCGGCGCGGCAAAGGGCAAAGAAAGCTTCACCTTTATTCATGCAGCAGAGATGAAAATGCTTCTAGGTGGGCTTGAACACACAGTTTATGCTTTTGCCTGGGGAGATGTTTCTGTTTTTGAAGTTGCCTTTTTGCCTGATACTGAAGATAGTAAACAACAATTCTTTAGTATATTTGGTTTAGACCATGAGTCGGCACTTGGTTATATTAAAAATATCATTGCAAATAGCGATGATGTTGTTTATGGAACACCATCAATCATTTATTTGCAGGGGCAACCTGTCTCCCCTGTTGCGACCCCTTACCTGATTCAGGTTTCAGCCAACCCAGCAGCGGGGGGTACTGTAACCGGTTATGGAATTTATAAGTACGGAAATAACATCACCGTTACAGCAACTCCAAATAACGGCTATATGTTTGACAACTGGTCAGAAAATGGAACCGTTGTTAGCACTAATACGGCATATACCTTTAACGTAACCGGAAACCGTAAGCTAACAGCCAACTTTTCTAAAATTTCAACCCCGTCGTCTTCCGGTGGAGGAGGGGGTGGCGGTGAAATAACATCCCCTCCGGTGCAAAAACAGGAAAAGAAACCAGAACCTGAAAAAGCTGCACCAGCTGTAACAGTTGAAGCAGAATCGCTTGCCAGGGAGATTACAACTAAGGACGGTAAAATAATAGAATCGTTTACAGTCAGAGAAGAAGCTATAGAGCAAATCGAGAAAGCAAGAAAAGAAGGAAAGACTGCCGTAGAAATAAAAATCGAAAAGTCTGAAGCATCTGTTGTTGCTGTTTCTGTGCCTAAGGATGTGTTAGAAAGTATTGGGGAAATGAATCTTATCATTAATACTCCTGGTGCAACCTTAGAATTACCTAAAGAATTGGTACAAGCTATAAAAGCTGCCGGACAGGACTTGTCCATTCATGTGGAAAGCGGCGATACCGCCACAGTAAGCGAGCAGATGGCAGACGTACCTGAGGCGGCAGGTGCAGAAATTCTGGGAACCCCCACAGTAATCAACGCTGAGATAAGAGGCTATACTAATGTTTCTATCCCCTTATCTGGCATTGAAATACCCAAATCCGCCGCAGAACGGCAGGCCTTTTTAGATACTCTGCGCATATTTGCAGTGCATAGCGACGGAGAAAAGAAGATCGTAGAAGGGACTATAGAGTATGATGCTGCGGGCAACCCTATAAGTATAAACTTTACAGTGGATAAATTCAGTACCTTTGCTGTAATAAAAGTGCCTGAAACAGCCAGAATAGGGGAACCATTGGAGATTAAACTTATCATTGGTCAGTTAAACGCCGTTGTAAACGGTGAAGGCTGCACTTTGGATGCTGAACCCTTTCTTAAGCCGGAAATCAACAGGACAATGGTGCCTGTACGTTTTATTTGTGAAGCTTTTGGCGTAGAGGTAATATGGGTGGATGAAAGAAGACAGGTTATGCTCAAAGATCCATATAATATCATTATCCTTACGATTGATTCAGATAAAGTGCTGGTTGATAATAACGAAAAGGTTTTGGATTGCCCGGCAGAGATGCTGCCACCAGGAAGGACATTTGTACCCCTTCGCTTTGTAAGCGAAAACTTGGGTGCAAAAGTGTTTTACAATACTGATAAAA
>JAAYFF010000079.1 GCA_012728375.1 Bacillota bacterium
ATACTTCAAACGGCTGGAACGTGGGCATTTCATCTGGCCGGCGGAAGGAGACGCTGCCACAATGGTACTCAATGCCGAAGAATTATCCTGCCTCATTGAAGGGGCGAGACTGAAAAAAAAGCTCAAGAGGAAAGAGGTTTTCGAGCGGCAAATTTCTTAAAAACATAATACTGAAAAGTAGCCTAAACATTGATATCATGCGGCTTTAGTGATATAATTATTTCATGGAAACGCAAGAAATTTCAATAGAAAACCTGCTTAGCATAATTGAAGAAAAAGACCGAAAGATTGCTGAACTAGAACAGCAAATCAAATGGTTTATGTCACAGATTCGCCTTTGAGCTTGTCCCAATTGCCGTAGAATTTGCGTGACGTAGTATTACGCTGTTTTACTCTCATTTTCTATAGGCTCTATTTCAGCAACATTAATTAACCGTTTAATTTCGCTAATTAGAACACTCATGGATCGATAGCCTGGGATGCGATGGGCACGTTGTTCTGCGTCCAATAGCGCTGCAGAAATCCAACGCTGCACCATGGTGCCATTTTTCCAGTTCTTAACGTTTTTAATGTTCTTGGCCACCATGCTAAAACAAGATTCAATACCATTAGTAGAGCGAAGGCTCTTTTGAAGAAGACCAGGGATATCCAACCTTAGAATGGTTACAGTTTCTTCCAACCCTTCTCTTAAACTTGCGGCTGCATCAGGATGTTCGTCCTGGAGGCTATTGGCCAGGTTGCGAAGACTACGTATGGCCGCCTCAGCGGTTTCAGCTGCCCAGGCTTTCTTGAGCTTACGTTTCACCCATTCCTGTTTGTATTTTGGCAGATAGTCCAGGATGTTCCGCATTTTGTGCACTTGACAGCGCTGAATCAGTACATTCTGCCCAAATACGTCTTTCAAAGCCCTTCGGAGAGCTTTTGAGCCGTCAATGATAGCTAATATACCATTGTTGTACTGCAAGCCTCTCTCCACTAGATCTGTCAGTAGATCACGGCATACTTGGGCGTTTTCCGTAGAGCCGATGCGGATACCCATTACCAGTTTTCGTCCATCGCTGGTAATGCCCATTGCCACAACGGCTGTGTAGTCACTTAAAACAATACCGTCGATTAACAAGACGGATGTTTTCGGTTTCGAATCGGCGGCTGAGCACCTTCTGGGCTTCTGCCTCGCTGGCTTTGATAAACCGCCGGCTGATAGAACTCTTGGAGATAGCGGAGGATTCCGCGATATCGCTGTAATCTTCAATTCCATGACCATAGTCTCTGGTAGACATACCATATAGCATACGATTCAGTGCGGCTTCAAGCAATTGGTCATCGTTAGCAAAAGCTTCATAGCTGGGAATAGGCAGCTCTTGATTCGTATCTATAGACCGCACCCTGGGGCGTTCTATTGCTAGGCGCTGATTCCCCATGGGAATGCTAGTAGCCTGGAAACCATGACGATAGGCTGTTCGGTTCGGATCGTGCTTCCCTTTTGGCCCAGCCACGGCTTCTACATCCTGGTTCATCATAGTCATTAGGGCTTGGATCCCAATAGCAGTGCAGAAGCTAGCAAACCGACCTTTAACAGCTTCCTGTAAATCAGATAGGATAAAATGCTCTACGGACAACGGCTGATTATATTTTTCGTTCGACTGTTTTGTCTTTTTGTGGTATGCTGGCATTGGCGGTAACCTCCCTGTGTGGTTTTGGTTTTTTCCCAAACCCATTATGCCATAACTGGGCTGGGAACCGCCACTTCAATTTCCACGGCTATTGGGACAACTTCGTGATCTCAGTTATTATGATCAGGGATTACAAAGTGATACAACCTACTATTATAGGTTAAGAACTTTTTATGTAACATCTAGGGATACTGTTAATCTGTATACAGATGACCGTCCTCCAACATTATATCAGGCGAATTCCAATTTAGGAATTTATTATTCCTATTTGACGGTTACAACATCAGGCGACCCAGCAGTAACAGCAGCCCGTGATGCTAAAGTAGCAGCGGAGCACGAAAGAAAAAGTATAAGCTTCAAAAAATAGCCTATGTCGTAATTAGCGTTATTGAAACAGTGCTTATATCGTATGGGGTAAATGAAAAGGATCTCATATTAATTATTGTAGGAATCATACTTTATGCTATTATGGCAATAGTTTTTATTTTTCTTTATGATTAAAATGGTTTCTATTCTATTAATTACCTAAACAGACGAAACTGGCTCCTTCTGGCCCCAGCTTTTGCTATTACAATTTTTACCTTTAATGGACAAATTAAAAAAGAGAGCGCCGCTCAAGGTCCCCATATCTCTATTTAACTATTATTATTGATGCAAACCATAGATCGGTGCGACTGTGATGTAATTCATGAGGATATTGTCGATCAGGTTAAAGGAAAAATGCCTCCGGAAGAATCGCTATATGATCTTGCGGAACTGTTTAAGGTTTTCGGAGATTCGACTAGAACTAAGATTCTATGGGCTTTAGATGAAGCTGAAATGTGTGTCTGCGATTTAGCCTATTTGCTAAATATGACCCAATCAGCAGTTTCGCATCAGCTCAGGGTTTTAAAGCAGGCCAAATTGGTTAAAAACCGGAAAGAAGGTAAGATCGTATTCTATTCACTGGAGGATGAACATGTCAGGCAAATTTTTGAACTAGAGCTACAGCATATAAACGAAAAAGATTAGTTTAGGAAGAATTTTAGAAGTTTACGCAAGCCCAATTTATACAGAGGCAAGGATGAGACGTGAAAGAGGGAATGAATATGCGGTATTCATTAGTAGGACTGGACTGTCCAAACTGCGCCGCGAAACTGGAGCGGGAGCTCCGGAAGGTAAATGGTTTGGAAAGTATAAATGTCAACTTTAATACATTGAGCGTTGAACTACCGGAAATGCTGGAAGAAGAAGCCCGTGCCGTTATAAAACGGGTGGAACCGGGAGTAAAATTGCAAAGGGCTAAAAGGTCACAGTCTTTTTCCTCAGGCGGGGAGGCGGAAGAACATAATAATCTTTGGGCGATCATCGGAGCAGGTTTACTATTTGCCATTGGATTAATATTTAACCAATCCCTGCATGACACGCGGTTCTCATGGGCTGAGTATGCTGTTTTAATTACAGCTTACCTTCTGGTTGGCTCACCGGTAATACTGGCTGCCTTCAGAAAGCTGGTGCGCAGACAGTTTTTCGATGAGAATTTCTTGATGACTATTGCGACAGTTGGGGCTATAGCGATTCACCAATTACCGGAGGCTGTGGGCGTGATGCTTTTTTATGCGGTCGGGGAATACTTGCAGGACCGGGCCGTCGATCGCTCACGTCGCTCCATCACGGCCTTGCTTAATATACAACCGGAATATGCCAATCTTAAAGATAACGGGGGAATGAGGCAGGTAAGACCTGAAGAAGTGGAAATAGGGCAGGTAATAATAATTAAGCCCGGTGAAAAAGTTCCCCTGGACGGTGAGATTATTGAAGGGGTATCATTTGTCGATACTGCCGCTTTAACAGGTGAATCCGTTCCGCGAAAAGTTCAGAAAGGTGAGAAAATATTCTCCGGAATGATTAATGGTCAGGGAGTTCTTACGGCCAGGGTTTCTAAATCATTTAAGGATTCCTCTGTGACCAGAATATTGGAATTGGTGGAAAAAGCCGGTGAGAGAAAAGCGCCCACTGAACAGTTTATAACCAAATTTGCACACTTCTATACACCGATCGTGGTCGGGGCAGCCGCGTTGATGGCGGTTATTCCGCCGTTGTTAGTCCCGGGAGCTACTTTCAGTGAATGGATTTACCGGGCGCTGGTATTATTGGTTATTTCCTGTCCCTGTGCGCTTATGGTTTCAATACCGCTAGGCTATTTCTGTGGAATTGGAGCAGCCTCGAAAAACGGAATCCTGGTTAAAGGTGCAAATTATCTAGATGCCCTGGCGGAATTGGATACAGCCGTTTTTGATAAGACCGGTACCTTGACCAAGGGGGTTTTTCGAGTAACCGGGATCGTAACCAAAAACCATTTTACCCCGGAAGAGATCCTTTCGGCAGCTGCCGGAGCGGAAATATACAGCAATCACCCCATTGCCCAGTCAATCCTTGCTGCCTATAGAGAGAAGACCGGAAAAAAAATCACAGATGACCAGGTCCATGATTACCGCGAAATTCCTGCTCACGGAATCAGCGCCAGCGTAAATGGGCAAAGGGTTCTGGTGGGAAATGACCGGCTGATGCATAAGGAAAACATAGTGCATGAGGATTGTGATGTTGCCGGAACCATTGTTTATGTAGCCATTGATGGGGTTTATGCCGGATATATAGTTATCTCTGATGAATTGAAAGGTGATGCCAAAGAGGCAATCAGTCGGCTAAAACGGCTGGGGATCAGGAAAACCGTAATGCTTTCCGGCGATGATAAAACGGTCGTGGAAAAGATTAGCCGGGAAATAGGAATAGATGCCTATTTCGCTGAATTGCTTCCGGGAGATAAGGTTCAGATGGTTGAGGAATTGGAAAAGGAGATCAAGCATCGGCATAAACAAAAGCTGGCATTTGTCGGCGATGGCATTAATGATGCCCCCGTTATTACCAGGGCTGATATTGGCGTGGCAATGGGCGGATTGGGCAGCGATGCGGTAATTGAAGCCGCGGATATAGTTTTGATGGAGGATGCTCCCTCCAAGCTGGCAAGGGCAGTGGAAATCGCCAGACGGACCCGGCGAATAGTTCGGGAAAATATTTATATGGCTTTAAGCGTTAAAGCTTTCTTTATTTTGTTGAGCACCATCGGTTTGGCCGGCATCTGGGAAGCTGTTTTTGCTGATGTTGGGGTAACCTTATTGGCTGTATTGAATTCCAGTCGGACATTGCAGCGCGGAAAACTTTTATTATGATAACAGGGCTTGTCTTTTTAGCCTCTTGTACAATATACTTGTACAAAATAATTGCGTTTGCCTGAGCTGAGGTTTCATAAAATGTGGTCAATCATATCCTCACTTTGACAGCAAAAAGAGCGAAAAAGAGGCCGCGACCCTGCAAAATAGAGGGTTTGCGGCCTTCATACTTTTTCAGAAATATGTAAGGAATAACATTATTTTTTGCTATTGGCCAAAATATTTTTTATCTCAC
>JAAYFF010000080.1 GCA_012728375.1 Bacillota bacterium
AGGTATGTCTTTAAGATTAATGTTCAGGGACACACCTCTTTCAGAGGTATGTCTTTAAGATTAATGTTCAGGGACACACCTCTTTCAGAGGTATGTCTTTAAGATTAATGTTCAGGGACACACCTCTTTCAGAGGTATGTCCCTAAGCCTTGAGCTCTGAGCAGTTATATAATTTTTTTTATATACATAGCAAAAGAATAAATGAGGTGAGCTGATTTTGAAAGGAGTTATTGCCATAACAAACCAAAAAGGTGGTGTTGGAAAGACAACGACTGCAGTTAATTTAAGCGCTTGCCTTGCTACTTTGGGCAAAAAAGTTTTATTGCTGGATATTGATCCACAAGGAAATGCTACCAGTGGAATTGGAATAGACAAAAAAAAAATAAAGCATTGTATTTACGATGCTTTGATTAATGATATTCCAATAGAAAAAATTATTTGCCAGAGTTCAATAAACGGGCTCGATGTTATTCCGGCAACAATTCAGCTTGCTGGTGCCGAAATAGAGCTAGTGCCCACATTATCGCGGGAAGTTAGGCTAAAAACAGTCTTGAAGGGGATAAGAAACAAGTATAGTTATATTTTTATTGATTGTCCGCCATCACTTGGGCTGTTGACATTAAATGCTTTGACTGCTGCTGATATTGTCCTGGTGCCAATACAATGCGAATATTATGCCCTCGAAGGGCTGGGACAGCTTGTTAACACGATTAATCTCGTACAAAAACACCTTAACAATAAATTAAAAATACGCGGTGTTCTCTTGACAATGTATGATGCCAGAACAAATTTATCTTCACAAGTGGCTGAAGAAGTACGAAAATATTTTGGAGAAATTGTTTTTAATGCTGTCATTCCAAGAAATGTGAGATTGAGTGAAGCACCAAGCTATGGACAATCAATAATTACCTATGATCCCCGGAGCAAAGGAGCTGAAGTGTATAAATTGCTGGCTGAGGAGGTGCTCAACAGATGAATAAAAAGCGGCTGGGCAAGGGGCTGAGTGCTTTGATTCCTGATATGAGTACCAATGATAATGCTTCTGCACCTTTACTTGGTAGAAAACTTGTGGAAATTCCTCTTGAAAAAATAAGAACAAACCCTGTACAACCTAGAAAAGAGTTTAACCAAGAAAAATTAGTGGAAATGGCCGGAACAATTCAACGATATGGTGTTATTCAACCCATCTTAGTTGTTGAAGACGATGATCACTATACTATTATTGCCGGTGAACGGAGATTTAGAGCAGCTCAAATTGCCGGCCTTGAAACAATTCCTGCAGAAATACGTGACTTTAGTGCCGAGGAGCATACAGAAATTGCATTGATTGAAAATTTACAAAGGGAAGATCTTAACCCTATTGAAGAAGCCTTAGCTTATCACCGGCTTATTGAAGAATTTAACTTGACGCAGGATGAAGTTGCCAAGAAACTTGGACGCAGCCGTTCTTCTGTTGCGAATATTATAAGGTTGTTGTCGCTCCCTGATGATATAAAAAATGAAATTATTTCCGGAAAGCTGACCCCTGGGCAAGTAAGACCAATTCTTTCCTTGCCTGATGAAGATGAGCAAAGAAAAATTGCCGCTAAGATTATTAAAGAAAATTTAACGGCACGGCAAGTGGAAAAATATGTTCAAAACATAAAAAACAAAAGTCAAGCTAAAAATGAAACAAAAAAGTCTGTTGTAGAAGAAAATCTCCAAACAGAAATTATTAAAGAGATGGAAGACAAGCTGCGCCAAAACTTTGGAACAAAAGTTTTTATTACAAATAGGAAAAAAGAAGGAAAAATTGAATTTTACTTTTATAGTAATGAGGATCTTGATCGACTGCTCCAGTTGCTGTTAAAAGAATAAATGTTTCACGTGAAACATTTATTCTTTGTGGGGGTGTTTTTTTGCGTTTGTTAAAAAGAAAGCGAATCTTTACGGTAATTGTTATTCCACACTCCGAAGATTCAGTTTTTAGTTTTCGCCTTTCCCTTCATTTTTTACAAATTTTTTGTCTTGTTTTGCTGGGATACGTCGTTTTTAGCATGGTAATCTATAATAATTATCAAATGGCAGAAAAAAAGCTGGCGTTAATGAAAAATATTGAAGATGAAAACCGCCATTTAAGGGAAAACATAGATAAATTAACGCAGGAGACGGAAAAATTAAAGTTGCAGTTGGCAGAGATGAATGTTTTAAGCAGCGAAATTAAAGTCCTTGCGGAATCGACACCGCTCCAGGAGAGAGGGGAAATCGAAATTTTTACAGGGCGGCGGGAAAATGAAAAAAGAACAGCAAGCAGGGGAGGAAATTCGGTCATCGATCGCGCCCAAATTAATATTTCTCTTCTTCAGCAATCAATTCCCGAAAAAAACGAAGAGCTAAAGCAGCTTAAAGATGATTTGGAAGAATATCAAAGGAAACTTGCTTGTACTCCTTCCATCTGGCCGGCAAAAGGCAAAATTACGTCGCGCTTTGGGCAAAGGAAATCGCCCTTTAATGGTCAGAATGAAATCCATTATGGTCTTGATATTGCTGCTCCCCACGGCACATCCATATATGCCGCAGCAGACGGGAAGGTAATTGAAGCAGCATATCGCAGAGGTACCGGCTATGTAATTATTATTGATCACGGCTATAATTTTAAAACTCTTTATGCACATTTAGCAAGGTTTAACGTTAGTAAAGGGGATGTTGTTAAAAAGGGACAAGTTATCGGTTATGTGGGGAGCACGGGATATTCCACGGGGCCCCACCTCCATTATGAGGTCCATGTAAAAGGTGTTGCCGTTAATCCGGAAGAGTTTTTGGGAAAATAAGAAAAGGAAGGTAGATTTTTATTGTTTAGAAAGGAAAAGGCGGGAGCAAACAGTAAATTAATCGATACCATAATAGGGTCTAAAACTTCCATGTCCGGGGAGCTTTTTACTAAAGGTATTGTTCGTATTGACGGACATTTTAAAGGGGATGTGTTTACAGAAAGCGATTTCATTGTTGGGGAAAACGCCAATGTTGAAGGTAATATTAAATGTATGAATGCTGCAGTAGCGGGCAAGTTACAGGGCAACATTGAGGCAGAGGCTAAATTGGAAATTTTTAAGTCAGGTATAATTATGGGGGATATAAAGGTTGGGAATTTGATGGTAGAAGAAGGAGCCATTTTTACCGGAAAATGTTTAATGGGCGGACGGGAAATAGAAGATACTGAAGAGGCTAAAAAAAATCATTTGCATCATAAAATAAAAGAAGAGCAGGCGGAGGAGAAAAGCGAGGATAATAACAAAGTTTTGCCAAAGGGTAAGCAGAAAAATTCTACTATTAACATAAACAGGCAGGCAGTAAATAAATAAGTCTTAGGTAAGCTTTTGCGGCAAAGGGATGTTTATTTTAAAACAGGATGGCCTTCTAGAAAAGGCAGGGAAGTGCTTGGACAATTCCCCAGCTGATAAAGCGGGCAAGTTTGATGACAAGGCTTAGCCTTGTGCTTTGCAGGACCATAAACTCCATAAATCCTCCAATATTAACAATTCCGGTAATATAAAGGTCCCCAACAGAAGGAAGCTTTTTTTGAACTGCAGCGCCGGGTCTAATGCTGCCTTTTCCAAGTTCAATACAACCAATATTTTGTTTTTGCCCCAGAGAAGCATCAATTGCAAGGATAATGGGAGAAGAATGATTTGCAGCGATAAAGGCCAGTTTTTGTTCAAAGTTAAGAGCATGAACGGGTTCAGATAGCGTTCCCATAATTTTTGTGTTTTTGAGCGGATATGCCTGCAGCATGCTTCCAACCAGCGGTCCCAAAGCGTCTCCTGTAGATCTGTCGCTTCCTATACAAAGGATGAGCAGTTCGCAGGATGAACGGGGGATGCTGTTTAATATTTGGCGAAGAGTGAGGATAAAAGCGTCGGCAGCTCCCTCAATTTCGGGATTAATAATTATTTTATTTTCTTCCGTTGGAAGCGTGTTTTTAAAAAAGTTCATAAATTATCTCCAGTTCTAAAAGAATTGATATTGCTTCTATTTCTAGTCATTATACCTGATGAAAAAGAAAATTATGTATTTAAGGAAGGATTTTTGCTCGTCTTTGAAGAACATATAGGAGCATTTAAGTAAATGATTTATCCATAAGCTCATGAAAGAAAAAAGGAGGAATATTGATATGCATCTGATAATTATGGGGCCTCCCGGCGCAGGAAAAGGAACCCAGGCGGAAAGACTAACAAAGGAGTTTTCCCTCTTGCATATCTCGACTGGTGATATATTTCGAAATGCTGTAAAAGAGGGAACCGAGATGGGCAAGAAGGCCAAGGAATATATGGATAAAGGGGCCCTTGTACCGGATGAAATTGTTATTGGTATTGTTCGGGACAGGTTGTCCAAGCCTGATTGTGCCGGAGGAGTGTTGTTGGACGGCTTTCCAAGAACTTTGGAACAAGCAGAAGCGTTGGATGAAGTATTAAAGGAACTAGGAATGGTTTTTGATGCTGTTATTAATATTGATGTGAATGAAGAAGAATTAATAAATCGGCTGACAGGGAGAAGAGTCTGCAGGAATTGTGGTACAACATATCATATTAAATTTAATCCTCCGAAGGTGAGAACTATCTGTGACCATTGCGGAGGAGAACTGTATCAAAGAAGCGATGATACTATTGAAACAGTTAAAGAAAGGCTTGTCGTTTACAAGAAACAGACTATGCCGATGATAGAATATTATGAGCGCAAGGGAATTTTGAAAAATTTTGACGGGGCCAGGGATATAAATGAAGTATTTACAGATATAAAAACCTATTTGGAAGGTATAAAATAGGACATAAAATAAAATAGAGATTAATGGAAAAAATAATCATGCAATTAGAGCAAATTGCAGCAAGAAGTTGTTATGTTGGCGGAGTTTTTCTCCGCCATATTCTTCTTGCTGTTATTATTGCAGTCAGGCTTTGTAGCTAAGGAGATGCGGAATGTATAAGCTGGGTCAAGTAGTCAGATTAAAGAAGAAACACCCTTGCGGGGAGGATCGCTGGGTTATTATTCGCATAGGTATGGACTTTCGCATTAAATGTTTAAAATGCAAAAGAAGCGTTCTAATACCCCGACTAAGATTTGAACGAATGGTGAGAGAAATATTGCAGGACCAGGAATGAAGAATTCCATAAATTTTTCTAAATTGAGGCGATAAAAATGGGATTTAAATGCGGTATAGTAGGCTTGCCAAATGTGGGGAAGTCAACGTTGTTTACAGCCTTGTCCAACTTTCAGGTGGAAAGGGCAAATTTTCCCTTTTGTACGATAGAACCCAATAAGGGAATCATCCCCCTGCAAGATAATCGCCTCTTTCAAGTGGGAGAAATTGTGGGGGCGCAGACAGTTACTCCGGCAACACTAACAATTGTAGATATTGCAGGCTTAATCAAAGGCGCCAGCAAGGGAGAAGGTCTTGGCAATCGATTTTTAGCCCATATTAGGGAGATGGATCTCCTTCTCCATGTGGTGAGAGGGTTTCGTTCGCCGGAGGTGGTTCATGTAACCGGGAATCCCTCCCCGCGTAGGGATATAGAAATTGTTGAGTTGGAATTGATTCTGGCAGATTTGGCTGTTGTCGAGAAACGATTGGAAAAAGCGGCTAAGCTGCTCAGAGTAGGCACTAAAGAAGTATTGCAGGAGAAGTCCCTGTTAGAACGGCTGGCACACCATCTCAACAGCGGAAAACCTGCCAGGAGTTTTCCCTCCGATGACGATGAAAAAAGAATAATCAAAAGCTGGCAGCTTTTAACTGAAAAACCGGTAATTTTTATTATTAACATCGGAGAAGAAAGTTTAGTTGACGGCAATGCCCGGGAAGTTGTGGAAGAAGCCCGTAAGGCTGCGGAGGAAAGAAAAGCTCCATTTATTAGCATTTGCGCCTCCCTTGAAGCTGAGATGCTCTCCCTGAAAGAAGATGAAAAAGATCTTTTTCTTCAGGAATACGGCATTAAAGAAAGCGGTCTTTCCCTGGTAACCCGTCTCGGCTATTCGTGCCTCGATCTTATTACATTCTTTACAGTTAAAGGGAAAGAGACCAAAGCATGGCCTGTTAAGGAAGGCACGACGGCCAGGGAAGGCGCGGGTAAGATTCATAGTGATATGGAAAGGGGCTTTATAGCAGCGGAAGTTATCCCCTGGCAGGAACTCATGGAAGCGGGCTCCCTTGTAGCTGCCAGGGAAAGGGGAGCGTTGCGGCTGGAAGGGAGAGAGTATTTAATTAAAGATGGGGATGTCATTTCGTTCCGTTTTAAAGTATAGCAAGTTATGAAATCGCTCGGAGAGAAAAAGGCATGGCAAACAGCGCAAAAATTGTTTTGTTAATTTCGCTTCTTGTCGGGCTTGTGTGGTTTGTGTATAAGATTTCGTGGGTTCTTGAACTGATAATTATCAGCCTTTTGATCGTCTATGTCCTTTTTCCCATTACGGAATATTTAAAAGAAAAAAGGAAGGCATCACATCTCATTGCCGTTATTGTTACGTTTACTTGTTTTCTGGTTCTAATTTTTATCCTGCTGGTTCTTGTCGTCCCTGTTGTCCAGGAAGAGATTCAGGCAATTGCCCGCGATTTGCCGAATTATATTGTCCTGATCCAGCGTTATGTTGAAGATGTAGCGGAATATTTGATGGATTATGATGTTGGGCCGGAGATCATAGATTTTGTCCGCACTCTCTCTACAAATTTAAAGCCGGTTTTCGAAGAGCTGGCCTCCTTTAGCATCTCAATTCTTTTCGGCTTTGTTGATATCTTTTTTATCATGTTTATTGTTTTCTATCTGCTCTATGATTTCCATAATATCCGCCGCACGATCATTAAAATTTTACCCGATAGGTACAAATTCTACGGCGAAGAATTTATGGCCATTATTGATCGCAATTTTGGCAACTATATCAGGGGAAACGTCATTCGTTGCACGATAGTGGGACTCTTAACCGGCATAATTCTTTTTATAGTGGGCATGCCCTATTCGCTTTTGCTGGGTATTCTGGCCGGAGTATTAAACATTATACTTTATATCGGGCCCTATCTCGCCGCAATCCCGGCGGTTATTTTAAGCTTTTCCCCCCATACGCCTTCACCAATTATTGTTATCATTATCTATATTGTCGTACAAACCATTGATGGAGTTTTGCTCACGCCAACGCTTCTGGGGCGCGCTGTTAAGCTGAAACCAATTACCGTTATCGTTTCCTTGTTAATCGGTCAGCAGCTGGCCGGTGCTTTAGGAATGATCTTGTCCACTCCGGTGGCAGGAATTATCAGGAGTATAATGGAATTTATGGAGCATGAAAAGAAAAATACAAAATAATGCAAAGACCTTTTGCGCCATTAAATTTTTGGTTTAAATAATTTAAAAAATGCCGTTACTTGCGCGAGGCGTTCGGTTGTGTTATGATTATTGCCGTAATGTCCGCGTAAGTAAGGGGCAAAATGCTTATTAACCCTGCTTCCTCTGCCGGGGGAGGCCGTTAGTCCGAAGGGAGGTGAAAATATATGCCCATGTACGAGGTAATGTTTATTATTCAGCCGGATATGGAAGGCGACCTTCTTGAAGAAGCAATAAACAGGGTCCGGGATATCGTGGAGAAAGAAGGAGCCCGGATCGTTAGCCTTAAAAGGATAGGCAAACGAAGGCTGGCCTATGAAATTAATGATTTTAAAGAAGGTTATTATGTCCTGCTCAATATTGAGGCTGAACGCACTATTGTTCCGGTTTTGGAACACTTCTTTAAGGTCACGGAAGGATATCTTCGCTATATCGTGATCCGCCTGGAACAGGAAAAAGAAAAAGAAAAAGAAAAAGAGGACAACAAGGAAAGCGTCGAAGAAAATGCTGAAAATGCAGAAAAATAAATTGTAATCGTTGATTTATGCCTTAAAAGGCAAAGGCGGGCCGGGCGATATAACTGTTTATACCATGAGGTGATAAGATGTTAAACAGAATCATATTGATCGGACGGCTGGCACAAGATCCGGAACTGCGGTATACACCGACAGAAGGGGTGGCGGTAGCCACCTTTAGCCTGGCGGTTGAACGTCCTTTTGCCAACCAGAAAGGCGAAAAAGAAGTTGATTTTATTCGAATTGTCGTTTGGAGGAAGCAGGCTGAAAACTGCGCAAATTATTTAAGCAAGGGAAGATTGGTCGCCGTAGAAGGGCGGCTGCAACTTCGTTCTTATGAAGACAGGGACGGGATAAAAAGGACGATTGCCGAAGTCGTTGCTTCCAATGTCACTTTTCTTGGCGGACGCAAGGATATTTCCGAAAGCGGGGATAGTGCGACATCCATAAATGATGAAGAAAATTTTGACATGCAGAATGATGATATCCCCTTTTAAAAGATGGACAATAAACAAATGAGGAGGCCTAAATTGTCTTCAACTTTTCCGGTTGTGGGCAGAGTGGAAAATGAAGAAGGAGAAAAGAAAAGGCAAGAAAAGAGTTTGCAATTTTTGTGTGGACAAAGTTGAATATATCGATTATAAATTTGCTGACAAGCTTCGCCGTTTTATAACGGAGCGCGGCAAAATTTTACCAAGGCGTATTTCCGGGAACTGCGCCAAGCATCAGAGGCAATTGACTACAGCCATTAAACGGGCTAGGCAGATGGCTCTATTGCCATATACGTCGGAGTAAAAAGAAGCGGTAGCTCGTCAGGGTTACCGCTTTTCTATGCGAAAAAATTTTGGTGCTGCGTAATACACAAAAATTAGCTTTTCATGCTGTGAAGGAAATCCTCCGGGCAAAGCGAATTAATTCATGTTGTAAGAAGGGAGTTGGGGATAATGAAAATTATTTTAACCGAGGACGTTCGCGACCTGGGAGAAAAAGGAGAAGTGAAGGAAGTTTCCCCGGGATACGCACGGAACTATCTAATTCCAAAAGGCTTAGCCGTCGAAGCAACCCAGGGTCAGCTCAGGGCGCTTAAAGCCAAACAGGAAATATTATCCCGAAAAAATGCCAAGGAAGAAAAGACAGCGAGGGAATTAGCGGCAAAGCTTAGTGGAAAATCATTCGCCATAAAAGTAAAGGCCGGAGAAAGTGGACGCCTTTTTGGCTCGGTAACTGCGGCAGATTTAGCCGAGATGCTGGAAAAAAACGGTTTTAACGTGGATAAGAAAAAAATTGAACTTACAGAGCCTATCAAAGAACTGGGGGAATTTACAATCCAGGTAAAACTTCATCCGGAAGTCCGCGTTCCCATTCAAGTAACTATTGAAGCCGGGGAATAGAAGGGTTTGTGGAAGGGAGGCGGCAGGGTTTTACGGATTTGTCCTGCCAGTCAAGATGCAAAAAAATAAAAAAAATGTATTGCAGGAATTCCCGGGCAGAAGTAGGGATGGGCTGAAACAGCGGGTGAAAAGCTTTTACGATATGCTTAGCGAAATATATGGCGCAGATAAATTAATCCTCAAAGCCATTAAGCTTGAAGCCCTTTCCTTGATACGCTCCAAACAGCTTGCGAAAAGAGTTCTGGGTTTACAAAAAATTATTTTAGAAGACCCGACTATGGAAAAAGTGCCATCTTTAGCGGAGCTTCCTTCTATCCTGGACCAACTGGAGGAAAAAGCTGCGGATTATCTCGCCCACCGCACTTTTGAAGAATCCCTGGAACAAAAAATCAGCCGAAAATTACAGGAAAAACATGAAGAATATATTCGCGAAGTAAAAAAACAATTGTTAAAAGAGGAGGGGGGACCGGAAAATCCGCAGACTCTTAAAAAATATGCTTGGGTGGAGAAAATGCACTCTACTTCCCTGTCCGGCTCAGCAATGGATTTTTTGCGCCCTTCTTCCCTTGAAGAAATTGTCGGCCAGGAAAAAGGAATCAGGGCTTTAATGTCCAAACTGGCTTCTCCGTTTCCCCAGCACCTGATTATTTACGGCCCTCCGGGAATTGGCAAGACAGCCGCAGCAAGGCTGGCCCTTGAAGCAGCTAAAAAAATGCCTGATACACCATTCAGTCCGGAGGCACCCTTTGTAGAAGTTGATGCTACGACTCTGCGCTGGGATCCAAGAGAAACAACCAATCCGCTTTTGGGGTCGGTTCATGATCCAATTTATCAGGGGGCCAGAAGGGATTTAAGTGAGGGGGGTATTCCCGAGCCCAAGCCGGGGCTTGTTACCGAGGCACATACGGGAGTGCTTTTCATTGACGAAATAGGAGAAATGGACCCGTACCTCCAGAGCAAACTGTTAAAAGTCCTTGAAGATAAAAAGGTTTTTTTTGATTCTGCTTATTATGATCCGTCGGATCCCCAGATACCGAAGTATATACGCAAGTTGTTCGAAGAAGGAGCACCGGCAGATTTTATTCTGGTTGGGGCAACAACCAGATCTCCTGATGATATTTCTCCTGCCCTGCGGTCCCGGTGCAGTGCTGTTTACTTTGAGCCGCTTTCGCCGGAAAATATTATTGAGATTGTAAAAAATGCTGCCAAAAAGCTCAAAGTGGAGATCTCCCATGAGGCGGCTGTATTAATATCCCGCAATACCAGCGAAGGGAGAAAAAGCGTTAACTTGCTGGCGGACGCCTACGGGCTGGCCAGGTATATGCGCTATCTGGATAATCTGGACCGGAAGAAGCAAAAAAAAGAAAAAGATGAAATATATATTTCCGAAGAACTTGTCAAAGAAGTTATCCGAAGCAATCGCCTCGTTCCGGCTGTTTTACCTGAGACGTCCGTTCCGCAAGTGGGCAAGATCCACGGGCTGGCGGCTGCAGGCTATCTTGGAAGTATCCTGGAAATTGAGGTAGTTTCCTTTCCTGCCGCGGAGGCCGGCAAAGGAAAGATACGCTTTAATGAAGCAGCGGGAACGATGGCGCGGGATTCGGTCTATAATGCCGCGTCTGTTTTGCGCAAGCTTACCGGAGTGGATATCAGCGCCTATGATCTTCATTTTAATGTGGTGGGAGGCGGCAATATTGACGGCCCGTCAGCCGGTGCCGCCCTTTTTTTGGCCCTTTACAGTGCGTTAATGCAAATACCCTTGCGGCAGGATATTGCAGTTAGCGGTGAACTTTCTTTACAGGGCAAAATAAAACCGGTAGGGGGTTTATTTGAAAAACTTTATGGCGCACGGGTTGCAGGCATTAAAATTGTTTGCCTTCCCGGCGAAAACCAGTGCGAATTGCCTACTTCGTTTCAGGATATGGAAATTATTTATGTGGATTGCGTCGAAGAATTGCTGTCCAAGATACTGGTAAGGGAGTGCTCCAGATGAATCAAGAGGTGTCTCAAAAATTACCTCCGCAAAATTTGGAGGCAGAGCAGTCCGTTCTAGGCTCTATGCTTATCGACAAGGATGCTCTTTTAGAAGTTGGAGAGATACTGACATCTGAAGACTTTTATCGGGAAGTTCATCAGGAAATTTTTCGAGCAATTATGCATCTTGCTGACAAAAATGAACCTGTGGATCTGGTAACAATCTGTGAAGAGCTTGAGAAAAAAAACATCTTGGAAAAAGTGGGAGGAGCAGCGTACCTGGCAACTCTGGCCAATATAACACCAACAGCCGCGCATGCCGCATATTATGCGCAGATCGTACGGGAAAAAGCAATTTTGCGCCGGTTAATACGAACTGCAACAGAAATTGTGGCCAAGAGTTATGATTATGTGGAAAATGTGGAAGAGTTCCTGGATGAAGCGGAACAGGCTATCTTTGAAGTGGCCAGGAGAAAGGACAGCAGAACTTTTGTTCCCCTTAAAGAAGCCCTGGAGGAAACTTTTGAAAAATTAGATCAGCTTAAACAAAAAAAAGGCGGAATAACCGGTTTGGCCACGGGTTTTTTTGAACTTGACAATCTTACCTCCGGGCTTCAGGATTCCGATCTCATTATTGTTGCAGCGCGCCCGAGCATGGGGAAAACGACGCTGGCATTAAATATTGCCCAGGAGATTACCGTTAACAACAAGAAGCCTGTGGCTTTTTTCAGCCTGGAGATGTCCAGGGAACAATTAGCCCAGAGGTTGCTCTGCTCGTATGGTGAAATAGACGCCCAACGCCTGCGGAGAGGGTTTCTTTCTGCTGATGAATGGCCGAAAATTGCCAGGGCTGTGGGGCCTCTGTCTGAAGCTCCCCTTTATATTGATGATACCGCGGCTATCTCTGTTATGGAAATGAGGGCCAAAGCGCGCCGTCTGAAAATGGAAAAAGGTCTGTCCGCAATTTTTGTAGATTATCTGCAGCTGATGAAAAGTCAGGAAAAAGCAGAAAACAGGCAACAGGAAATATCGGCCATTTCCCGTTCCCTGAAAGCGCTGGCCAAGGAGCTTAATTGCCCGGTCGTGGCTCTTTCACAGTTGAGCCGGGCTGTGGAGCAGAGGGTGGACAAGCGTCCCATTTTGAGCGATCTGCTGGAATCGGGAGGTATTGAAGCCAACGCAGATGTGGTCCTATTTATTTATCGGGATGATTATTATTATCCTGAAACGGAGAAAAAGCATATTGCAGAAATTATTGTCTCCAAGCAGAGAAACGGTCCCACCGGAAAATTTGAACTTTACTTTATGGATCACTTCAATAAATTTTTGAATCTCACCAATCGGGAAGAGGAATGATATTAGCACTGAGGTGAAGATGTTAATGTTGCCGAGAGCCAAGGGAATCTCCTGACGCTCCCGGCAGAGATTAGTTCTGCTATGGCAATGAAAGACCGGAACATTTTCCCTCCCAAGTACATATTCTAGAAAAATTTAGAAAAATGATCTAGAAAAATGCCTTCCTGTTTAGCGGTTTTTAACAGCTGGAAGGCAGATATTTCGCAAACTAAGTCTTTAGAGGACCTGCCTTTTGGAAAGCTGCTTATGTATCTTCGGAGGTAGGAGGAAATTTTGCGTCAAAGTGTCTCTGGTATCTGTAAGTTCCCGGTGGAGCAAACAATTTTTTTACTGATATTTTTTAAAAAAATTTAATTATTTTAGTAATCCTGGCAGGAATTTCTCTCCTTAAAGCGAATTAGTAACTTTGTTGTTAATTTACCTTAACAATTTAACATGCGCTGTATCATTTTTTTTCGCGGGGGCTTTAAGCGAGGAGGGTTTTTAGTGAAACTGTCAAGGATGAAGGTGTTAGCAAATTTTGACGGAAAGGGAGTCGGCTGGTTCGCGCCGATCCTTTTTTTCCTTATTAGCAGCGTTATTCTTTCTGGGGGAATGCATTTCTTCCTTTTGCAAAAAGGCGAATTTTTCATGGTAAAATTAAACGATATGGAAATCGGATTGCTGGCCGGCGAGGATGATTTGGCGGAAATTTTGGACACGCTTGAAAAAGAAGCCGCCAATTATTACGGCAGGCCTGTCAAAGTTAATGAAGAGGTAACAGCCACTAAGGTTTTTCTTCCGTTGGCAGAAGAAGAACCGGAGAAAGTGTATGCACAACTCCGCAATATGCTCAGCTATAAAGTAGCGGCGCGCATGGTGACTGTCAATGGAAAAGATGTTCTGCCCCTTTCTTCGGATGCGGATGTAGATCTTTTGTATGAAATGGTGGCAAGCGCTTTTATTCCTCAAAAAGAGAATGTTTTGTTGGAAAATATTCAGCTGTCTGAAAAGATCTCCACCCGGGAGTATTATTGTTCTCCGGAGGATATTTGCGACGTGGAAACGTTAGCTGCAGTTCTGTTAAGGGGCACAGACCGCAGAGAAGTATATCTTGTTTCCCGGGGAGATTCCCTGTGGAAAATTGCGCAGGAAAACAGTCTTTCCGTCGATGAATTGAAAGAGGCCAATCCACAGATAGACGGAGAAAAATTGCAAATTGGAGATGAAATTAATCTAATTGTTCCGGAACCGATGGTTAATGTCACTACCGTTGAAAGATTGACCGTTGAAGAAAAAATACCTTTTGAAACAAATTACACTTATGACAGTACGTTATGGAAGATGCAAAGCCAAGTTATTGAAGAAGGTAAACATGGGGTTAAAGAGGTTGAATATCAGATTACCCGCGAAAATGGGAAAGAAATCTCCCGGGAAATTATTAAGGAAAGGGTCATTGAAGAACCTAAACCACAGCTTGTGGCTAAGGGGATTGCGGAGATTCCTTCCAAGGAAACCGGGAGTTTTATTTGGCCTGTGCAAGGAGGCGGCCGTATAACCTCCGGCTATGGTTGGCGCAGCGGGGGCTTCCACGCCGGAATTGACATCGGGGCGCGCAGCGGGACGCCCGTGCTGGCTGCCGACAGCGGTGTTGTAGTCTTTGAAGGCTGGGACGGAGGCTATGGAAAGTCCATTGTTATCTTTCATGGACATTATTATACCCGCTATGCTCATAATTCCCAAAATAAAGTTACTGTCGGTCAGGCGGTAAACAAGGGCCAGGTAATCGCCAGTGTGGGGATTACGGGAAGGGCGACAGGTTATCATTTGCACTTTGAAGTACGGACAGGAGGAATTTATGGCAATACGTTGAATCCCCTTAATTTCTTCAGCCCGTAAACGTAAAAAATGCAATGTCACGGGAAAATAATTCTATTGTAATATTCCTGTAATAATGGGGGGGCAAAATATAATTATGAGTTGACCCCCTCTTTAAATATATATTCGGACGTGGCCTTTAGACGGTCACGTTTTTTTTTGTTGCAGAAACTCGCGTGAAGAAGGAGATTTTTCGCGGTGGACGAAATAGTTATGTAAATAAAGAAACTAAAGGGAGTTTATTTTGTGAAAGATAAAATTCTTGTCGTTGATGACGAAAAGCCAATTGCCGAAATAATTAGATACAACCTGGAAGAAGAAGGATTTGAGGTTCTGGTCGCATTCGACGGTGCTGAAGCATTGCGGCTGGCCTTTGAAGAAAAACCGGCCTTAATTCTTCTGGATATTATGCTGCCTCGCATTGACGGGTTTAGCGTTTGCCGACGAATACGCCAGAAAATGGATGTACCCATTATTATGCTTACTGCAAGGGAATCGGAGATCGATAAAGTAATGGGTTTGGAAATCGGGGCTGATGATTATGTTACAAAACCCTTCAGCGCCCGAGAACTAATTGCCAGGATCAAGGCTGCTCTTCGCCGCGTCAAAATGCAGGAGGCCTCTTCGCAGGAGTTGAAATGCGGTGAATTGTCCCTTGATTCCGGCAAAATGCAGGTTAAAAAAGGCGACCGCCGGATTGAGCTGACATATCTGGAATTTAAACTTCTGGAGTTTTTGCTGCAGAATGTGGGTTATGTCTTTACCCGGGAGAAACTTCTGGAAAAAGTATGGGGCTTTGATTATACCGGTGATATCCGGACTGTGGATGTTACCATCAGAAGGCTGAGGGAAAAGATTGAGGATGACGCGGGCAATCCGGTTTATCTTTGTACCAAACGCGGTGCGGGATATTACCTGAGGGGGATGTAGCATGCGCATAGGCATGCAGGGGAAGATTGTTTTTGTCTATTCCTTGCTGATTCTTTTTGCAATGCAATTAAGCGGGGTGTATCTGGTTAAATCGCTGGAAAATTATTATTTGCGCAATTTTGCCGCGGGGCAGGTGTTGCAGGCTGAACTTCTGAGCAGCTTTATCCTGAGGTACCTGATTGAAGATGAACAGCAGAGCGATTTAATTTCCTCCCTTATTGTCGAATTCGAGGGAAATGTCCAGGGAACTGAAACAATGGTCTTGGACCGTAACGGGCGTCTGTTGGGAAAATCTGACCGGAGTGTTTCCTACTCGCCCGGGGAACGGGTAATTCAGGATGATATCTTGCTGGCGTTAAGCGGCAACCGTGTAGAGGGCGTCAGGATTGATCCGGAGACAAAGATTCGCTACCATACCCTTGCCCTTCCTATTAAAGACGGTGCCTCGGTAGTTGGGGTCGTCTATTTGACAGGCTCGCTGGAGACAATTTATATGACCCTGCGGGAAATTAAAGTTATGCTCATCACCGGGTGGATAATAGTATTAGCTATTGCCATTGTGATTAGTTTTATGTTAACGCGAACCATAACCCTGCCTATCCGGGGATTAACCAAACGTGCCGCAGCAATGGCCGGGGGGGACTTTTCCCAGCTGATCGATGTCCATTCTAATGACGAAATAGGCGAGCTGGCCGGAACGTTTAACTTTTTAACAACCAGATTGAAAGAAACATTACAGGAGATCTCTGCAGAGAAAAATAAAGTTGAGACTTTGTTAAAATATCTGAGAGACGGTATTATCGCCATAAATAAGGAAGGGGAAATAATCCACCTCAACCCGGCGGCGCAAGAGCTGTTAAAGTTTACCGGCGTGCAGGCAGAACCAGAATCCTCCGGGAAGGAAATTCTTAGGAAATTTTTTAGCAATGGAGAAGTAGAGGAATTGTTGTCCAGCAAGGTTTCGCAAACCAAAGAAGTTGAGTTGGAAGTGGACGGAGAAAAAATATTGCAGATGCATATTGCACCGATCAAGGAGAGCGAGCATTTACAAGGTTATCTGCTTGTTCTTCATGATGTAACCAAAGAAAGAGCCTTTTCCCGGCTTCAGCAGGAATTTGTGGCCGATGTCTCCCACGAGCTTAGAACGCCCCTGACAACAATTAAGAGTTATGTGGAAACATTATTAAACGGCGCCCAGGAAAACCCCCTTATCAGGGGGCGTTTTTTACAGGTGCTGGAAAAAGAGACAGAGCGGATGGTGAAATTGGTCCGCGACTTGCTGGTCCTTTCTCAACTGGACTACCAAAAGGCAAATTGGACCAGGGAAAAGAGCGACCTGATAACGCTGGTTGAAGAAGTTCTGGAACAAATTGAGATGGAGGCAAAAAGCAAAGGCATTAATTTGAGGAGAAAAATGCCCGGAGAAAAAGTGAAAGTTTTTTTGGACAGGGATAAAATTAAACAGGTAATTTTAAATTTACTGGACAACGCCGTTAAATTTACCCCCTCTGGAGGCCGCGTGGATGTAGAGGTAACTAAAGACGAATCTTTTGCTTTTGTTTCTATCCGGGATACGGGGATCGGTATTCCTGCAGAAGATATTCCCCGGGTTTTTGACAGATTTTACCGCGTCGATAAAACGCGTTCCAGGGAATCCGGCGGAACCGGACTGGGGCTTTCCATTGCCAGAAAAATTATCCGTGCCTCCGGTGGCAAAATAACCCTAAGCAGCGTCCCGGAAAAAGGAACTGAGGTTACCTTTTCGTTGCCGCTGGCTTAAAACGTATCCTGCATCAACTTAAGCCGTTCGGGGTGGAATTTGATATGATGGAAAAAATAAAAAGCGGAGTTCTTGCTTTCTTAATTATCTTGAGCATGGGGTTAACCTATCGCCTTTGGTTTGGGGCACCTCCGCTGGAAGAGGGCATCAAGCCCAAGTATGAGGATGCTTATTTTACGGCTCCCCTTTCCCTGGAAGAAATTATTGCTCCGGCGGAAATAATTTTTTGGAAGGAAGAAGAGAAAGAAAAAGAACATGTCTTCCGCCGCGGGGAAAAAGAATTTGTTCGCCTCTTGGCAGCAGGGACTTCTGTGTTGAAGCGAGCGGACAAACAGATTCTTAGCCGCATCAACGATTCTGAGGAAGAAGCGTTGCTAAAAACGGCATCTTCGAAAATAACATTTAATTTTTCCCCTGTCTTGCCTTTAAATTTTCTTGTCCCCGGGGCGACGGCTTTGGATGTCCACAGGGCTGATATTATCCTGGAAGAACGTTATTATCATATTATCCTGGAGGGCGAAGATAAATTTGCCGGCCGAATTTTTATGAACCTGAACGAGCAGCTGTTGAACAATCTCGTTCCGCAACGGTCCAGTTTGCACCATTGCCTTTCGGGGGTATTAACGTTGGATCTTGCGGAATTGACCTGCAGGGAACTGCAGGAGAAAGGAAGGGAGATTATACCGCAAGGGACAGGCCTTCCTGCGGACGAGGCAAAAAAGCAGGGACAAGCGGAGGGAAAAATAAGTGCCGTTAACCCTGCCAAGGGAAATGAAAAAGAAGAAACTTCTTTTTCTCTGATAGTGGCCAATAATAGCAAGCTTTTTGTTCCCGTGGAAGAAATGCAGGCCGGGGAAATTTTGCTGAAAAAAGAAAATGTGGACAAAGAGCAATTGGTGAGGGCTTTCTTTTTTGACCCGTCAATGGCCAGGCGTATTGAAGAACGGGACGGGGCTGTTTTTTTCACAGATGGGGAAAAAGGCCTGCGCATCTATCCCAGCGGATTAGTAGAATATACCGCGCCCAAGCTGGAACGCGTTTTTACGCCTGTGTCCTACAGCACCGCCCTGCAAAAAGGAGCGGAATACTTAGGGCTATATGGAGGGTGGCTCCCCGGTATTTATCTGGTCCGGGCAGAGGGGCAAAGCGAAGGTTACCGGCTCTTTTGGGAAACATTTTACGAGGGTTTGCCAATCCGGGGGGAGCGTGTCGGCTGTGAAATGGCCATTAATGAACAGGGGGTTCTTTTTTACCAGCGCAATTTTTATCAATTTATAGAGGAAGTAGGAGCAAGGCAGGCTTTTCGTCCTTTTGAAGAAGCCCTCTGTCGCGCGGCGCTTATTTATAAAAAAACTTTTCCCGGCAGCGAGGGGATCCTTTTAGGAATAGAACCCGTGTATTATCTTTCTTCCGGAGGAAAAGGAACCGTTAAAGCGACCCCGGCCTGGTCCGTTTCCATTTCCGGAATGGATACAATCTATCTGCACTGGCAGACCCTCGAATCTCTTTAAGTTTTTACAGCGGTAAACGGCAGGTGAAACTAAATTGAACCTTTCCAGGGCAAAAACGGTTCTTATCTGTACCTTTTTGGCGCTAAATATTTTTCTTTGCTACCAGCTCTGGCAGGACCAGGGATCTGGAAAATTTGAGCCTTTTGGTCAAAAAGAAGAGATCACAAAGCTGGAGAGCGCTCTTTTAAATGCCGGCCTTACCCTGGAAACAAATCTTCCAAGGGGCACAGAACACGCAGCATATCTGATGGTAAAGCCGTGGACATTTTCTCCCCGTGAGCTTATTTTTTGTTTTTGGGAGGCCCTTGAAGGTTCAAGAAAGACGGCTCCTGAAATTAAGCATGCCGGCAGGAGTGCTGAAAAAGGATGGGAAGATAGGGCTGTCTATTTTTTTGGCAGGCATGAGCTGATCGTTAGCCGGGCAGGGCCGGCAATTTTAAATTTTCATTTTAAGGAAGAGGAAGCGAAAAAAATATATACGGAGGAGCAAGCCCGGCAACTTGTGAGCAAGATTTTTTTTCTGCATGATTTTGTTCCCGATTATACAACCTCCGATGAAAAGGGGAAGGTTCTTTATTTCAGGCAAGAGTATGAAGGTTGTCCCCTTTATGCCGGTTATATCTCTTTTTCTTTATTTGAAAGGCACCCGTCGGTCCAGTTTTATCGTCTGGAAGTGGTGGGTTTTGCAGAGCAAAAAAGAGAAGTTATCCCTTCCTCCATGGCACTTTTGCGCTTTTTGGAAAGATATGAAGGAAGTAAAAACGAGGAAAGCATCGTTGATTTTTCCCTTGGTTATTATACCCGGGAGTATGATGCGCAGCGCTGGGAAATTCCACCTGTATGGAGGATTAGACTTAACAATGGAGAAATATATTATATCAATGCGTTTACCGGAAATCCGGAAATTTAAACAGTGTGGACAAGATATCTCCTTAAGGGGGCTTTCCTTTGCAGCAATGTCTTAGAATTTATGGAAAACAAAAAACAAGCGGTTCGATTAGGATCAACGGGGCAAAGAACTCGGCAGTGGCCATTCTGCCGGCATCACTGCTTACGGGCAAAACTGTGAAAATAGAAAACTTGCCGCGGATAACCGACATTGACAGGCTTATAGAGATTCTTTCGGCTTTGGGTGCAAAAATATCTTTTTTAACAGAAACTTCTCTTGAGATCGACTTATCCGGTGTTAATTCATACAGCCCGCCGCCTGAGCTGGTAAACCAGCTTAGAGCTTCCTATTATTTAATGGGGAGTTTGCTGGGACGGTTTAAAAAGGTCAATATTCTAATGCCCGGAGGCTGCGATCTGGGGCCCCGCCCCATCGATCAGCATATTAAAGGTTTTACAGCCCTGGGGGCTGATGTGGAATTGGATAAAGGTGTTATGAAATTGCGAGCCAAAAAATTGAAAGGTGCGCATATATATTTAGATATAGTAAGCGTTGGGGCCACAATAAATATTATGCTGGCAGCCGTGCTGGCAGAGGGAAAAACCGTTATAGAAAATGTAGCCAAGGAACCCGAGATTGTCGATGTTGCCAATTTTTTGAACGCTATGGGAGCCAAAATAAGGGGGGCGGGGACGGATGTAATCAAGATCCAGGGCGTTAAAGAACTGGGCAGTGCAGAACATATCGTTATCCCTGACAGAATTGAAGCGGGTACGTTTTTGATTGCCGCTGCTGCTACCGGCGGAGAAGTGTTAGTTAAAGACATTATTCCCAAACACCTCGATGCCATTATTGCCAAGCTGAAGGAAGTAGGAGTAAGCTTGGATATTGGGCTGGATTGGGCCCGGGTCAAAAGCTCCGGTTGTCTGAAGCCCTCCGATGTGAAGACATTTCCTTATCCCGGATTCCCAACGGATCTTCAGCCCCATATGATGGTTCTTCTGACCCGCTCCAGGGGAACCAGCCTGATAACGGAAAATGTTTTTGAAAGGCGTTTTAGGCATATTGATGAGCTAAAAAAGATGGGTGCCCGGATTAAGCTTGAAGGGCGCAGCGCTATTATTGAGGGGGGACATGAACTAACCGGTGCCCGGCTTGAGGCCATGGATTTAAGGGGAGGCGCTTCATTTATTATTGCTGCTTTAATATCCAATGGGGAAACGGAAATCAGGGGCGTTGAGCATATTGACCGGGGCTACGAAAAGATCGAAGAGCGTTTTCGCCTGTTGGGGGTAAACATTGAACGTTTTTGTGAGCCTTAACCTTGAATATGACTATTTCCTGGGAAATATGCTGTAGAATAAAGGTTAAAAATGGGGTGAAATGTCTAATTATGGAACTCTGGCTTATCCGCCATGGTACCACAAAAGCCAACCTGCAGGGGAGGCTGCAGGGGAGGCTTGATTTTCCCCTTGGCGATCAAGGGAAGAAAGAGGCCTATCTCCTGGGCAGGCGCCTCCATGAGCAGCGCTTTTCTTTTTTTTTCTGCAGTCCGCTTCAGCGGGCCCGGCAGACCGCATCTATTATTGCCGCGCAGGGCAGAACCCCGAAACCCATTTATATAAGCCTCCTTGCCGAATACGATTGGGGAGTTATTCAGGGAATGACCAAAGCAGAAATCGGGAAACGCTATCCGGAGATTTTACAACGGCTGCAGCGAGATTTCCATCATGCTATAATCCCGGGAGCTGAAGGAATGTCGGGATTGTTCTACAGGGTGCGGCTTTTTTATGCATTGCTCTCCAGAATTGCCGGAAAAAGGTCGGGACAAGAAAAAGTGAACCCCATCTTAATCGTCAGCCATGGCCGTTTTCTGCAGGCCTTTATTATTTATTTTTTAAAGTATAATTACAAAGAATTCTGGCCCTTTTCTCTCGCTCCGGCTTCCCTGACTATCCTGCAGGGAGATTTTCAAAGGACAAGAAGGCTGAGGCTCTTTAATGACACCTGCCATCTGTCCGGGATGAGCCGGAACGTGGATGAGCAGAATGAAAACATGAAAATTTAAGCCTGAAAACTAATTAAAGGGCTAAAGTCGGGAAAAAATGCCAAACTATTTATTGAGGAGGGGTGATTATGGATAGTTTTTATAACGATTTCCCCGAGCGGAGTAAAAGGAAAACCCACTTCTGGAAAGGTGTTCTCCTCGGTTCCCTTGTGGGAGGCTTAATTGTAGCGACTGTTTTTTTCTATTTTGCCGGAACGCTTCTTTCCCGGGAATATACAGCTCCTCCGCTTACTCAGGATTCAGAAGAGAGAAACGGCAACGAGGAAAGTTACGTTCCTTTAGATATTTCCCCGCAGGCGATGGAATATTACCTGGCAGTGGTAAATGCTGCAGAAAGAGCAACTCCCCCTGTTGTGGGGATCAGCAATTTTGGGGTTGTTTACGATTTTTTTGGACGCGGCAGCCTGCAGCAAAGGTCCAGCGGTTCGGGAGTCATTATTCGCAGCGACGGTTATATTGTGACAAATTATCATGTCATTGAGAATTCCAGGGAACTTGTGGTGAGCCTGGGCTCCGGGGAGGAATTTCCGGCTACGGTAGTTGGAGCAGACCCGCCCACAGACCTTGCGGTAATCAAGATAGATAAAAAAGGGCTTCCTACGGCGAAAATGGCTGATTCAGACAAACTGCGCGTCGGTGAACCGGCTATTGCTATCGGCAACCCTCTGGGGCTTGATTTTCAGCAATCAGTAACCAAGGGGGTTGTCAGCGCGCTGGAACGTTCAATTACCATTCAAGGACAGAATTTTAGTTTTATCCAGACGGATGCGGCCATAAACGACGGCAACAGCGGGGGCGCACTGGTGAATATTAAAGGCGAATTAATCGGCATTAACACTGCCAAGATTAAAATTTCCGGGGTAGAGGGAATGGGGTTTGCTATTCCCAGCAATACGGTGAAACAGATCAGCAACACTCTCATTGAAAAGGGAAGGGTCGTAAGACCCTGGATAGGTGTTTATATCAGCACTCTGACTCCTTTTGACGCTCAGCGTTTCGGCCTCTCGGTACAAAGCGGCATTCTCGTTCAGGAGGTTGTCAAAGGCGGTCCTGCCGACAGAGCAGGAATTGTCTCCATGGATGTAATACTGGAGATCGAAGGAACAAAGCTGACCGATATTTCCCAGCTGCAACAGCTGCTGCAAAAATTTAGCGTTGGTGAGACTGTTGAGATTATTTTGGCCAGGGGTCAGGAAAAATTGGTTGTCCCGGTAACCCTGGATGAATTGCCTGAAAATATGGATTAGCTTCGGAGAAATATGTCATGTCGATTATTTTTCTTTTTATTGATGGGGTTGGCCTTGCTCCGGCAGGAGAAAACAACCCCTTTTCCATAGCCGCTACCCCCTGCTTATCCGGCTTGCTGGAAGGAAAGAAGCTGACTTTGGAGGCTGCGGATAAGATATATGACAGGGCTGCGTTATTGTCGCTGGATGCTACTCTGGGGGTTGGAGGCCTTCCCCAGAGCGCAACCGGCCAGGCAACTCTTTTTACCGGGGTAAATGCAGCCCGCGTTTTGGGGTTTCACCTTCGCGGGTTTCCTGTTAACGTTAAGCTGCGCAAACTCCTTGCAGAAAAAGGAATGTTTAAACATTTTCTTGAACAAGGCCGGCGGTGTACTTTTGCCAATGCTTACAGGCCGGAATTTTTTCGACACTTTACCGGCAAAATAAGAAGGACTTACTCCTGCAGCACTCTGATTAATTACTATGCCGGCCTGTCTTTCCGGGGCCTGGAAGAGATGCTCGCCGGACAAGCAGTGTATATGGATATTACCAATGAAGTCCTGCAAAAAGCGGGTTATGATGTTCCCCTTATCTCCCCGCAGGAGGCAGGCAAAAGGCTGACAGCTATTTCCAGGGATTATGACCTGACTCTCTATGAACATTTTTTAACGGACCGGGCAGGCCATAGCAACGATTATGCGAGTGCAGAAAAAGTAATCCGCACTTTCGATGCGTTCCTGGGGGAAATTGTAGAGACGATGGATGCGGAAAGGGATCTTTTGCTGGTGGTGAGCGATCACGGTAACCTTGAAGATCTTCGGACAAAAGAACATACCCAAAATTCGGTGCCGGCCCTTATTGTTGGAAAGGGAAACGAGGAAATGGCCAAGGTTCTGCAAAAGAAAAAAGACCTGACCGGCATATTGCCTGCAATTGAAGCGTGGTTTGAGCAGAACCCTTATTTATAAGAGAAGACGGGAGGTACGTTCAAATTAATATTCGCATCATTGCCGTGGGGAAAATGAAGGAACGCTTTTACAGGGAGGGCAGCGACTACTATTTGAAAAGGCTCGCTCCCTATGCCCGCCTTGAAGTTATTGAAGTACCGGAAGCTCCTCCCGGCCTGCAGGGCAGCCCTGAGGAACAAAAGGCCCTTGCCTATGAAGAAAAAGAAATAACCCGCCACATCCGTGAAGACGCTTATTTGATCGTTCTCGATGCCCAAGGGGAAACTCTGGACTCCCCGGCTCTGGCGTCCCGCCTTGCGAAGCTTCAGCTGGAAGGTAAAGTTAAGGCGGATTTTATTATCGGCGGGCCGGCAGGACTGGCTAAAGGCTTAAAAGAGCGCGCCCCCCTTTGCCTCTCCCTCTCCGCACTGACTTTTCCCCATCGCCTGGCACGAATAATCCTGCTGGAACAGCTCTACCGCAGCTTTAAAATTATCCGGGGCGAGCCGTATCATCGTTAATGACTGTCTTCCAAAGGGAAGATTTGCCGAAAATTTTTCTTGAACATAGGCACATATATCGCCGGACTTGGAAAGTTTTCTTGAACTGCAGGGCACATTTAAGGTATAATATCTTGAGCAAATTTTTCGGTAATTTTAAAATTTAAAGCAAAAAAAATTTGTAAAAACAGGTTTAGAATAAAAAAGAAAGGGAGCGTACGTTGCAGAAACCCAAACTTTGGACATTTAATTTTATTTTAAGCTGCCTTGCACACTTCTCCATGTATCTTGTATTTTTTAGTTATGCTCCTACCCTGCCGATTTATATTGAAAGATTCGGGGGAAGCAGCACTATTGCAGGACTGGCCATGGCCTCATTGACCC
Organism: Bacillota bacterium; assembly: GCA_012728375.1. Taxonomy (GTDB): domain Bacteria; phylum Bacillota; class Dethiobacteria; order DTU022; family UBA8154; genus DUNV01. Next base: position 24,669 of record JAAYFF010000080.1, read on the forward strand.
TGGCCGCGGTTTTTTCCAGGCCTGTGGCCGGCCGGGCCCTGGATCAGTACGGCCGCAAACTGATTTTTTTAGGCGGTCTGCTGATTTTCCTTTTGCCTTCAATTATTTATGCCTTTATGGTTCCCGTTACCCTTTTAATTGGGCTCCGATTCATTCAAGGACTTGGGTGGGGAGTGGCCAACACATCTTCATGGACGGTTGCCTCGGATATTATTCCCCCGGCAAGGCTAGGGGAGGGCACGGGCTTTTTTAGTTCAACTTTAAGTATTGCCATGGCGGTGGCTCCTGCCATTGCCTTGTGGCTAATCGACCGGTATTCGTTCGAGGTTCTCTTCTGGGTATGCTCTATTTTAAGCATAATTTTAATTGTTTTGGCCTCGATGATTACATACCCTCATATTGAAAAGCAGGCGGTGAAGGCAAAAACAGCTTTCTTGGAGAAAACTGCCCTGCGGCCGGCCATGGCCATTCTTTTTATTGGTATAACGTACAGTTCACAACTTTCTTTTATTTCCCTTTATACCATCCAGCAGGGAATGGTTTCAGCCGGGCTTTATTTCAGCGCGTTTGCCATAAGCACGCTTGTTTTCCGTCCCGTTTCGGGAATGATTATTGACAGGAAAGGGGAAAAGGGTTACGATTTGGTTGTTTTAACGGGAAGCCTGGCCATGATGGCCGCGATTTTGGTGTTGACAATCCTTGCCGCCCCCTTCCATTTGGTTGTGGGAGGAACCTTTTACGGCCTGGGGTTTGGATTTATTCAGCCAACGATTTTGGCCCAGTGTATTAGACGCGTTCCTTCAAGCAGAAGAGGCGCGGCTAATGCTACTTACTGGACTGCCTTTGATATCGGGGTGGCCTCCGGCTCAACAGGGTGGGGATTTGTTGCCAATGCTACAGGCTTTAGCATGATGTTTCTCATTACCCTTATTCCGGTAGTAATTGCCCTGGCAATTTATTTTACCGGCAGAAGAAGCAATGCCGCAGCTTCTCTGAATGTTTAAAGAGCTGTTTGGCAAGACAAAAGGATCAGGGTTTACTTAAATGAAAAAAAATTGCTGGATTTTAATTTTTCTCATATTGGCCGCAAGCCTGCTGACGGTTGCCTATTATTATATGCCCCTAATGCCGTCAGCCCTGTCGGCGATTTCCGTTGTTGACCGGAAGCAGAGCAGTTATGAAACGTACATGCTTAAGGGGGCTGAGCCCCGGCAGCTTATTTCCGCGTTGCAGGGTTCCGCAGAAAATGAATTGCCTAAAGATTTAATTGCTGCTTTTGATTTGACCCTGCACCGAAAATTGGGGGCGCCAAGGTGTTATGAGGTATATGTGGCTTTAAGCAGGGAGGTATACCTGAAGGGTGTTGGAAGCGGTAAGCTTATCCGCTCAAAGGATGCTCATTTTTTTTATACCTGCGAAGCTTTCCAAGCACTTTATCCCTTTGGGCAAATGCCGGGTATCTGCATAACAGCCGGGGAAGAAGAAATAATTCCCCGGGTTGTTGAGCGCCGCTGGCAGATCCTTAAGTGGGACAATAACTGGCATGACGGTAGAATGCCGGTGTTGCCCGATATTTTTACAAGTCCGCCGGTGCTTGCTTCGACAGATAACCTGCTTGCTTTTAAGGTTGATCCCCCGCCTGACAGCGCCTTTCTGCGGGTAACAGATCCCTCGGGTAGAACCGTATTTGAAGGTACCCTGGAAAATGAACAGTTGCCCATTTTTCAGCGCAATGGTCTTTATGATTACCGGCTGAACCTCTGTTGACAGGACGAAAACCAGCCTTACCGCGGCCGATACGAGGCTTCTTTTGGAGTCATTATGGATCTGCCGCCGGTTTTTGAATTGCCGGAGAGAGTTGTGCAGGGAGAAATGGCTGTTTTTTACGCATATCATCTTCCGGAAGGGGTTATGCCTGTGCTGGAGGTGGATACGCAAGGCCGGTTAAAGTTTTTTCCCTTTGAAGACGGCTATGTAGCATACCTGCCTACCAATTACGCTACTGGCACAGGCGAATACCGGCTGGCCTACGGCCTGGAAGGGGAGCCCCTTAACGAGAGTACTCTGACCGTATTGCCCCGGGATTTTCATATACAACATCTCAGGGTGAATGCCAGTATAGTAGCATCAACCCGCAATGAAGCCGCCTCTGAACAATTTGCCCGTTATTTCCCAAAGGCCCGCCAAACCAGCGCAGATGAACGCTATTACAACCAGCCCTTTGTTTTGCCTGTCACAGGCCGGCTCACCACAGAGTTTGGTCAAACCCGTTATGTAAACAACGCCCCCACATCTTATCGCCACTCGGGGCTGGACATTGCCGCCCCCGCCGGGACAAACGTCCTGGCTGTCAACAATGGGCAAGTGACCCTGTCAATGGAGTTGATTCTTACCGGTAATACTGTAGTAATTGATCATGGGCAGGGGCTTTTTAGCGTTTACTATCACATGCAGGAGCTTTTTGTGGAGGAAGGACAATTTATAGAGAGGGGAGAGCCCGTGGGTACTGTCGGTTCTACCGGCTTTTCAACGGGGCCCCATCTACACTTTACCATGTCCTATTTTGAACACAATTTGGAGCCCGGATATTTTTTAGTCGGTGAACCCATTACGTACGAAAATGCGCATTATTTACTTCGCGGGAGGTAGTGGGCTTTTTTTATAGCTGATCATATCTTTAAGTAAACAGCGTTCGCTTCTGTTTTCGCAGGAATCGAGGCAATAGAGGGTTGTGGAAATATATTTTTCTCCCCGATCGGGTATGATTGTAACAATAAGGCCCTCCTGAAGCGTTTTTGCCACTTCGACAGCGACATGGAAAGCTGCCCCGGCGCTCATGCCGGAGAAGATACCTTCTTCTCTGGCCAGGCGTTTGGCCATTGAAAAAGCGTCCTCATCGGAAATTCTAATTATTTCATCAAGGTAGGACGGGTCATATATTTCCGGAACAATGGCTTCTTCCATGTTTTTTAATCCTTGAATTTTATGATTTTTATGCGGTTCCACCCCGATGACTTTTATTTGCGGGTTAAATTCCTTCAGACGTTTGGAACAGCCCATCAAAGTTCCCGTTGTCCCCATTCCTGCTACAAAATGGGTAATCTTCCCGTCAGTTTGCTCCCATATTTCCACGGCGGTAGTTTCGTAGTGGGCCAGGGCGTTATAGGAATTGTTGAACTGGTTGGGCATAAAATAAAGGTCCGGGTTTTGGGCATAAAGTTCTTTTGCTTTTTCGATTGCTCCATCGGTACCCTTCTCTCCCGGTGTCAGGAGAATTTCCGCTCCTAAAGCCTCCATTATCTTATAACGCTCTTCGCTCATCCATTCGGACATGGTAACCAGCAGGCGGTACCCTTTAACTGCAGCGACCATTGCCAGGCCGATTCCCGTATTGCCGCTTGTCGGCTCCAAAATAATTTTATCATGAGTAAGTTGGCCTGTTTTTTCCGCCATGGTAATCATGCAGTAGGCAATACGGTCTTTGATACTGCCTCCGGGATTGGCCCCTTCAAGTTTTACGGCCATGGTTACCTTAGGATTGGGGTTTAGACGGTTAATTTTAACAAGCGGCGTATTGCCTATGGTTTCCAGCAGATTTTCAAACACAGAAAGGCACCCCCCGGGTTATGAATAAGTCGCCTTGAGCTCATTATAGCATATTCTTTTTATATTCAATACGCTTTTTTTCCGAACTATTTCTTGAAGGTAATGTTGAATAGTTTTTTTCCTCCGGACGAAGGATTTATTCGCATGGTGTCAAATAATTAATGCTATGGTTTTTGAAATGGTATCAGCCGAGGTATAGGAAAGGAGGTGCCTGCCCTTGGAACTGTGCGCTAGCAGCTGAGGGCATGTAATTTGATTCTGGAAAGGCTGGAAGTAGGCCCCTTTATGTCGAATTGCTATCTTGTCGGGTGCCCGGAGACGCTCGAAGGGCTGGTTATTGATCCGGGTGCGGAAGGGAAGCGTATCATCAAAAGGATTGCAGATTTACGGCTCAAGATAAAATATATTATCAATACCCATGGACATATTGATCACATCGGAGCCAACAGTGAAGTTAAAGCTGCATTTCAAGTTTCTTTACTTGTTCATGCGGCAGATGCTCCCCTTTATCGGAGCCCCCAGGCAGGTATGTCTTTCTTTATGGGTTCCGGTAAAGTTCTGCCGCCGGATTATCTGCTTAAAGACAATGAACAGCTACAGGTCGGAACGCTGTCCGTCAAGGTGCTGGAGACGCCGGGACATACGCCGGGAAGCATCAGTATGGAGATAGGTGGAGCCCTTTTTACAGGTGACACGCTTTTTGCCGGCTCTATTGGTCGCACCGACCTCCCCGGGGGATCTTACCGGCAAATTATTGATAGCATTAAGAGCAAACTGCTGGTTTACCCGGATAGTACCGAAATTTTCCCGGGCCATGGCCCGTCTTCCACAATTGGAGATGAGCGCCGCTATAATCCTTTTCTGACTTAAAGAAAGAGTAACTGCTCAAAGGATATTCCTTTTGCAAGAGGTGTGTCCCCGCACCCGCACCTTAGAAAGTAGGGAAGACGATGGAACCGTCTCGCGGCAATGACAGATTATCTTTTATAATGAGCAGTTACAATCAAAGAAGAAAATAGATACTAGAGAACTGGGAAGCAGGTGAAGTGAGTGTTCGTAAAGCCGGAGCATTTTATTATCGTCGCGGCAGGAGCTGAAGGAGATCATGCGCTGACGGCTTTTGACAACTGTCTTTTAAAGGCAGGCATCGGGAATGTAAATTTGGTGCGCCTAAGCAGTATTCTCCCCCCTGGATGCAAAGAAGCAGAAAAGGGAATTAGTTTTCCCCCGGGGGCTTTTGTCCCTACAGCTTACGGTTCTATTAACAGCGAAAAGAAGGGGGAGCTTATCGCAGCAGCAGTGGGTATAGGTTTTTCCGAAGACAGTTTCGGGGTTATAATGGAGCATGCCGGCTATTGCAGTGCCGAGAGCGCCAGGGCCAAAGTGGAAGAGATGATCAAGGAAGCCTTTGCCAATCGCGGCCAGGCTTTAAAGGATGTGAAAATAAAAAGCGTGGAACACAGGGTAGAAAAAGCAGGGGCTGTCGTAGCGGCAGTGGCATTATGGTAACTTTCCATAATTTTTAAGGCTGGTGAAGATAACTTGGAGATGGAGCTTTGGTATACGGAGAAGCAGACACCCAATGTTGGGATAACTTGCAAGGTGAAAGAAACCCTTTGGCGTTGCCAGACAGATTACCAAGAGTTGGCAGTCCTGGATACTTTTCAGTTCGGCCGGATCCTTCTCCTGGACGGAATGGTGCAGGCCACGGCAGCTGATGAATTTGTTTACCACGAAATGATTGTCCATGTTCCCATGTGCACTCACCCTGCTCCGAAGACAGTAGTTGTTGTCGGCGGCGGGGATGGCGGGACTGTTCGGGAAATTTGCAAATATCCTTCTGTGGAGAAGGTTATTCTGGTAGAGATCGATGCTCAGGTTGTGGAAGCAGCGCGCAAATTTTTCCCGGAGATCGCCTGCAGCCTTGATGACCCCAGGGTGGAGATTTGCTATGCGGACGGCATTGAATATATTCGTTCCCTGGATTCTTTCTGTGATCTTATCATTGTTGATTCCACAGAGCCTGTCGGGCCGGCAATAGGCCTTTTTGACACTCCTTTTTATCAGTCGGTTTTTAAGGCCTTAAAAGAGGACGGAATTCTTGTTGCCCAAACGGAATCTCCCTTTTTTAATGCAGAGCTGATCAGAAATGTTTTCTCCAGGGTAAAGAGCGTTTTTCCCTCCAGTTACTTTTACCTGGCGTCTGTTCCAACGTATCCCAGCGGTCTTTGGAGTTTTACCATGGGGTCGAAAAAGTATGATCCGCAAAAACCGGAAGGAACTTTTATTCCGCAGAATACCCGCTATTACTGGCCGGGAATACACAAGAGCTCTCTAATCCTCCCCAGATTCGTGCAGGAATTGCTGGAATAACATTTAAGGAGAGAAAAAAAAGTGGCCTTTAAAATTTCGGGGACCGAAAATACGGGACTGTTTCTGGCTGCCGGGAATAACGCTGACGAGGCTGCCGGGGTGCTGCTCGGATGTCCTCTGGATGATACCGGCTCGTTCAGGACAGGAAGCCGGTTTGCCCCCGGATCTGTGCGGATGGTTTCTCCTGCCCTTGAAGAGTACAGCCTTTACAGCAAGAAAGATCTCCGGGACCTTTCCTTTTTTGATGCCGGAGACTTAAAGCTGGCACCGGGTGATACAGGGACTTCCCTTGGGGCTATTGCAGGCGCGGTTTCTTCCCTGTTGGAAAAAGAAAAAAAGCCCTTTTTGATAGGTGGAGAGCACACAATTACCTTTGGTGCTGTCCAGGGTTGTCTGAAGAAGTATCCGGAGCTGACGGTTCTGTGCTTTGATGCCCATGCCGATATGCGTTCTTCATACGGAGGAGCGCCTTATTCCCATGCTTCGGTGGCGTACTACCTGAGGCAGTTGGCGGGAGTACATCTTTATCAGTTTGGGATCCGTTCCGCAGATAAAGAGGAAATAAAAGATTTGCCGGAAGGGAGTGCATTTTTCTTTTCCCTGAAGAAACCCTTGATGGAGTTGCTTCCATCTTTACGGGACAGGTCGCTTTATATCTCCCTGGACATTGATATCGTTGATCCCGCGTTTGCACCCGGTGTAACAGCTCCGGAACCGGGAGGGATTTCTTCCGGAGAACTGCTGGAAATTTTTCCACTGCTGGAAGGCCTGAAGGAGAATATTATTGCTTTTGATTTGGTGGAGATCTGCCCTCCTTATGATCCTTCACAGATTACTGCATTGCTGGGGGCTAAAATTATCAGAGAAGCCCTTTTGACTTTTTTATAACGTTGAAAAAGATGACCGGGTAGAAATCGGGTAGAAATACTAGAAAGGAAGGATAATTTGGGATGGGTGCTAAATACATTTTTATTACCGGAGGCGTGGTTTCTTCTCTGGGTAAAGGCATTACAGCAGCTTCTCTAGGGTGTCTTTTAAAAAGCCGGGGATTTGGGGTCAGTATCCAAAAGCTCGATCCTTACATTAACGTTGATCCCGGAACGATGAATCCTTTTCAGCATGGTGAAGTTTTTGTCACGGACGATGGAGCGGAAACGGATCTCGATCTTGGGCATTACGAACGTTTTATAGATTCCAACTTAACAAAGTACAACAACGTAACAACAGGCAAAATTTACTGGTCGGTGATTAACAAGGAGCGCAGGGGTGATTACCTTGGTGGGACCGTCCAAGTTATTCCGCACATTACCAATGAAATTAAAAGAAGCATTATGCGTGTGGCTAAGGATCCGAAGGTTGATGTGGTTATTACGGAAATTGGCGGGACAGTGGGAGACATTGAAGGGCTTCCCTTCCTTGAGGCTATCAGGCAGCTAAAAATTGAGTTGGGAAAAGAAAATGTCTGCTATTTGCATGTAACCCTGATGCCGTATTTGGTTGCTTCCGGGGAATTGAAGACAAAGCCCACGCAGCACAGCGTTAAAGAGCTTCGTAGTATTGGAATCCAGCCGGATCTGATCGTTTGCCGGACCGAACGCGCCCTTTCCCATGAAATTAAGGAAAAAATTGCTCTTTTTTGTGACGTCAAGGTAAATGAAGTAATTGAAAACACCAGTGTATCCAACATATATCAGGTTCCCCTGCTCCTAAAGGAACAAGGGCTGGATGTTAAGGTTCTGGATAAATTAGGCCTACCTTTAAAAGAAGCGCATCTGGAAGAATGGGAAGCAATGGTCCAAAAAATTAAAAGCCTTCAGGAGAAGGTTAATATCGCGCTGGTAGGAAAATACATTTCCTTGAAGGATGCTTACCTCAGCGTTATCGAAGCGCTCAATCATGCCGGGGTGTACAATAATGCGGAAATTGATTTGAACTGGATAGAAGCCGAAGAGGTGGAAAAGTACGCCAGGCAGGAAAGGGTTGGGGAGCTTCTGAAAAACGCGGATGGCATTCTTGTTCCGGGCGGATTCGGTGACCGGGGCATCGAGGGGAAAATTGAGGCCATCCGTTTTGCAAGAGAAAATTCCATTCCTTTTTTGGGACTTTGTTTGGGGCTGCACTGTGCAGTGGTGGATGTGGCCAGAAATGTATGCGGCTTAAAAGGTGCCCATTCAACAGAATTCGACCCTTCCTCGCCCTATCCGGTTATTGATTTATTGCCCGAACAAAAAGAGATCGCCGAGAAGGGCGGAACCATGAGGCTGGGGCTTTATCCCTGCAAGCTGGTTCCCGGCAGCAAGGCACAGGCTGCTTACGGCGAGGAAATTATTTATGAACGGCACCGCCATCGTTATGAATTCAATAATATTTTCCGGGAAGAACTGCAGGAAGCCGGCCTAATCTTCAGCGGCATATCTCCCGACGGAAGGCTGGTGGAGATTATCGAACTTAGCCATCATCCCTGGTTTGTTGCTACTCAGTTCCACCCGGAATTTAAATCCCGCCCCAACCGTCCTCATCCGCTTTTCAGGGAATTTGTTGCCAGTGCCCTTTCCTCGCGGAGAAAAAAAGAAAATTTTTCATGATTTTTCGCGAAGGAATAAACTGTCAAGGGGCGAAATAAATATATAAGGCTTTAGTGGCCGAACTATTTACTTACAGAAAGGATTGTCTGCTTTTGGAAACGGCGGTTTTCTGATAGAGTCCATTTTTACCGCCACTGGTGGGGATAACCATGGAGTCGTTTTTTCGGGAGTTAAGCAGGATTCTAAATCTTTTCTTTCCTAAAAGAAGCCGGGATTTTCTTTCCAGATCGAAAGGAGTACCGTGGAATCATGTTTAAAAATTTTTTAGACGATTTTTATGATATTCTGTTTAATCCCGTTAAAGGGCTGCAGCGTGTGGCAGAATACAGAAATATATGGCAGGGTTTGGTTGTTTATTTAGTGGTCAGCATTGTTGTATCGTTGGCCACTTTTAATGTGGATTTGTCTACTGCCCCATGGGTGCCCCCCGAGTTGTTTGCTCCTTATTTGCTCCCCGACATTTTTGCGATAACCCGATCCTTAATTCCACTGCTGACGCTTTTTATTCAGGTGTTTTTTGGACCGCTGTATTTTTTTCTCATGGTGGCCATACTAAATTTTGTCACAGGTCTTTTAAACGGTAAAGGGAAGACAACTTCCCTGGGAGCAGTTTTAGGTTGCTCCTATCTACCCTTTCTTTTAATTGCCGCGGGCGGACTGCTTGAACGTTATAGCGCTTTTAACGTTCTGGGACTGATTGGTCTAATTGCCTTTCTCTGGTCGATGGGACTAAAGATTACCGGTATTAAGGTGGTTCACGGCTTTTCCTGGGGGCGTGCCGCCCTGGCCTTTTTCATGCCAATAATTGCTTTTGCCACGTCATTTCTTCTCTTCATTCTGTTAGCCATTGTTTTTTTACTCCCCATGGTCATGCAGGCCCTGGAAAATTTTCCGGAGTATTCAACTTTTTAAACGGTGCCCGGCATACGGCCGTTTTGCCGGAACAATTGCAGTTGCTGGGAAACAAGCGGTTTACTGCCTAAAGAGGCGGGGTATGTTGCCGACAATTTAGACTGAAAGGGAGTGGGGATGCAATGAAGTTTTTTCTTGATTCAGCAAATCTTCAAGAAATTAAAGAAGCAATTTCGTGGGGAGTGATAAGCGGGGTAACAACAAATCCGACGCTTGTTTCCAAGGAGGCGGGCCCCTTTGAGGAGCTGGTTAAAGAAATATGCCGCCTTTTGCAGGATAACCCTGTCAGCGTGGAAGTGCTGAGCACCACTTCCGGCGGGATGGTGGAAGAAGCCCGGCGTCTGGCTGCCTTAGCAGAAAATGTAGTTGTGAAGATCCCCATGGGGGTTGAAGGGCTTAAGGCTGTGTACCGCCTTTCTTCCGAAGGGAAAAGGGTTCCCTGCAACGTAACGCTGATTTTTTCCGCTAATCAGGCGCTCCTTGCCTCCCGGGCCGGAGCGGCATATGTTAGCCCGTTTATTGGGCGGATTGATGATATCAGCTGGGATGGAGTCGGTCTGGTAAGGAAGATAATGGATATTTTTACCTGTCAGAAGCTGGACACCCTTGTTATCGCAGCGAGTATCCGCCATCCCCTACATGTAGAGGAGGTTGCAGCTGCAGGTGCACATGTGGCGACTGTTCCCTTTTCAGTCCTGCGTCAGATGTCCCGGCATCCCCTGACTGATCTGGGAATTGAGCGTTTCTTGGCGGACTGGGAAAAAACCCGCCGGGAAGAGAAAATATAACATCTTTTCACGATTATTTACAAAGGAGAGGAGAGGTTATGGAACGGGAGCTGGCATTGGAGTTTGTACGTGTAACCGAGGCAGCAGCTCTGGCCACAGGGAGGCTTATGGGCAGGGGCGATAAAAATGCTGCCGACGGAGCTGCCGTAGAGGCTATGCGCAGGGCCTTCGATACCGTTTACATTGACGGTGTCGTGGTCATCGGAGAAGGTGAAATGGATGAAGCCCCGATGCTGTACATCGGTGAAAAAGTCGGAGTTGGAACGCCCCCTCAGGTTGATGTGGCGGTTGATCCACTGGAGGGAACAAACCTGGTGGCCAAAGGACTTCCTAACGCTCTTTCCGTGCTGGCCGTAGCTCCCCGTAATTGTCTTTTGCATGCACCCGATATCTATATGGACAAGATCGCAGTGGGTCCAAAAGCAAAGGGATGTATCAAGCTTGACGCTTCTGTCGAGGAGAATATTGGTTCAGTCGCGGAAGCCCTGGGTAAAAAGATCGAGGATATGGTGGCAATTATTCTTGACCGCGAGCGCCACCAGGAAACTATCGAAGAGTTGCGCCGGCTGGGAGCAAGAGTAAAGCTGATTTCCGACGGGGATGTTTCTGCAGCGATTGCCACGGCGGTAGAGGGAACCGGCGTGGATATCCTTTTTGGGATAGGCGGTGCCCCCGAAGGTGTCCTGGCAGCAGCGGCATTGAAATGTTTGGGTGGAGATATACAGGGGCGTTTGATACCGGAAGATGAAGAGGACAGAAAACGGATTATAGCAATGGGGCTGCAGGACCCGGAACAAATATTAACGATGGATGATTTGATTAAAGGGGACGATGTCATTTTTTCGGCAACGGGGATTACGGACGGAGATTTTCTGCAAGGAGTGAGGTATGCCGGCAACCTGGCCACAACTCACTCCGTTGTTATGAGAGGACTTACCGGAACAGTTCGCTTTATTCAAGCGACTCACAGATTGGACTTAAAACCAAACTTCGTAGCGAGGAGCAGCCCCCAGCCTTCCCGGAAGCCCCCCGGAGAGGCATAAAAAAAAATGAAAAAGTAAAGTTTGAGCTGCCCTAAGCGGGGGAATACTATTGAATATATGGCTGTTATTTTTTATATGCTGGGCTAATTGTTCTTGCCGGAACAGGGCTTAGCAAGTATGCAAAAAAAATATCCGCCGGCCTGGGCTTAAGCAGTGCCTGGGCCGGAACCCTTCTTCTCTCCATAGCAACACCCCTTCCCGAACCGGTTGCCATTTGCCGAGCTGTTACGAGATTTAGCCGGTAGCAACATTTTTGGAAGCAACCTTTTCAATCTGACACTTCTGCTTTTGGTCAACCTTTTGCACTTAGGAAGCCTTTTAGAGCCCCGCGCAAAAGGGGGACTTAATTGTTACCGCGCTTTTTACTATTGTTTTAACTGGTTTTGCTCTAGCTGCCAGGGCGATGAAACTCCCCTTTCGCACCGGTTGGGTTGGGGTCTTTCTCCTCAGCATATAATTACTGCCATAATGTCGATAATTCTGACAACCGTAACGGTTATCGTTTTGCTAATTCCCGAACGCCGCATTATTCCAGTCCTTAGCGTATCATCTATCATCATCCTTATTGGATACTATTGGATACTTGGCCACCTTTATTTACCTATTTTATACAGGTTAAAGGCTGGTGTGAAAGAGAGGGATATCTTTGCAGTTAGCGGAACTTGATGCCATGAACCTGGATGAATTGCAGCGATTGGCGAAAGAGAATGAAATAAAAGGCTTCAGCACCATGAAAAAAAGGGATCTGATTTTTGCTCTGCTCAAACAGGAGACAGAGGCAGAAGGCCTGATTTTTGCTCAGGGTGTTTTGGAAATTGTTTCCGAGGGTTTCGGCTTCTTGCGGCGAGTTAATTACCTTCCTCACGAGGATGATATTTATATTTCCGCTTCCCAGATCCGCCGGTTCAGCTTAAGAACAGGAGATTTGGTTTCCGGTAAAGTCAGGCCCCCGAAGGAAAATGAGCGCTATTATGCTCTGTTACATGTGGATGCAGTTAATAACATGGATCCTGAGAAGGCAGCAAAAAGGCCTCATTTTTCCGACTTGGTCCCCATTCATCCGCAGGAACAGCTTATCCTGGAAAGAGATCCGGACGGGATGGCAACGCGCATTATTGACCTGCTTATACCTGTGGGAAAAGGACAGAGGGGACTGATCGTCTCTCCGCCGAAAGCGGGGAAAACTTTTTTATTAAAAATGATTGCCAACAGCATTTCCGAAAATTACCCTTCCTTAGAGCTGATCGTCCTTCTTATCGATGAAAGGCCGGAGGAAGTGACAGACATGCGCCGGTCCGTCAAAGGTGAAGTACTAAGCTCTACTTTTGATGAACGGCCTGATAACCATATTCGCCTGGCCGAATTGGTCCTGGAGCGCTCGCAGCGGCTTGTGGAACATGGACAGGATGTGGTTATTCTTCTGGACAGCATTACCCGGCTGACCCGCGCTTACAACCTGGTTATTCCTCCCAGCGGGAGGACGCTCTCCGGGGGGATAGACCCTGCTGCTTTCTACAAACCCAAGCGTTTTTTCGGCGCAGCCAGGAATATCGATGAGGGTGGTAGCCTGACGATACTGGCGACAGCCCTTATTGATACGGGCAGCCGAATGGATGATGTTATTTACGAGGAGTTCAAAGGAACTGGCAACCTTGAATTGCACCTGGACCGTAAAATTGCTGAAAGGAGATATTTCCCAGCCATCGATATACCAAGGTCCGGAACGCGGCGTGAAGAACTTCTGGTTAACAGCAACACCCTTGAACTTATGTGGGCCCTCAGGCGATCGATGAACTCCAGCTCTCCCGCTGAATTCCTGGAAGCTCTCATTGAGCGCTTGAAGAAAACCCCTAACAATGCCACCTTCCTGGAGAACCTCCATAATTTATAAAAGCTTGCAACGGCTCAGGGGCCGGAAGCGTTAGTTCTGAACTCCTGAAAGCATTTGTACGTTCAACCTTTTCTTTTTCCTTCCTTTGCTCCCGGAGAAGCCTGAAGGCTTGTCAGATGCATATTTCTCTATTGTCCAGTAAACAATAGGGGGAAGAATGCGAGTTCGGGAGTGGCATTTATGAACAAATTGCTTAATTCTTTTTTTAAAAAAAGGCTGTTCTTAGCGCTGGTTTGGGGAGCGATCCCTCTGTCATTAACGGTTTTTATTCCGGCTGCAGCCGAAACAGCAGATTTTTCGCGGCCGGCTTACCTTGAAGAATTGGAGAATTACCGGTTCTCTGTAGAGCAATATAAAACATGGCAGGAAAAGCTAAAAAGAAAGGAAGCCCTGAAAAAAGCCCTTGTCCAGCATCAAATTAAACCGGGTGAAACTCTAAGCGGAATTGCCGGTTTGTACGGGACTAATGTACAAGCGCTTGCCTACTGGAATAACATTTCCAATCCGCATTTTATCCGCGCAGGTCAGGTTCTTGATATTATTACCGTTAAAGGAAGTCTTCATCATGTCCGGAAGGGAGACACGCTGGAGCGTATCGCCCATGAATATAATGTTGAGCCTGCTGTAATTGCCGCCTTTAACCTGTTGGATGAGCGGAAAATGTATGAAGGGCAAAAGCTGGTTATCCCCGGAGGGATCTGCGCTGCGGAAAAGGATTTTGGACAGGCGGCAGTGCTGGCATCCCGCGGGAACAGAAATATACCGGAAGGCGTTTCCTCTGCCCCTGTATTTGAGTGGCCGGTCATTGGAAAGATAACATCTTACTTTGGTATGCGCAACGGGCTCTTTCATTTTGGCCTGGACATTGGCGCCCCCTATGGGGAGGAGATAAGGGCGGCTGCCGGGGGAAAGGTGGAGTATACCGGTATACAAACAGGTTATGGACGTATGATTATCATTGATCACGGACGGGGATGGAGGACGCTTTATGCCCATAATTCAAAAAATCTTGTCTCAAAAGGGGAGGCGGTTTCAGCAGGGCAAATCATAGCCAGAATAGGAGCAACCGGTAATGCGACAGGACCTCATCTCCATCTGGAAATTATTTACGAAAGCAAAAAGCTTGATCCGCTGCTTTTCCTTCCATAAACGTTTTGCTCAGCTTCTAAGCGACGGGTGAAGCCTCTTTTTAGTATTGCCAAAAGCCCTGCTGTTGTGTTATTATATATGCCAGCGCCGGGTTGGTTTGTCCGGTAATACGGCATGGCAGGAAACTCGGGTTGTTGAGAAAAGAGGTGAACAGCATGAAAAAGGATATTCATCCCAAGTATGTAAAAGCAAAGATTACTTGTGCCTGCGGGTCGACTTATGAAGTTAGTTCCATAAAAAAGGAATTGAAAGTGGAGATCTGTTCTAATTGTCATCCTTTTTTTACCGGAAAACAAAAGTTTGTTGATACCGGCGGCAGAGTGGAACGGTTTAAGCGCAAATACGGCATGGAATAATGGAGATGACCTGGCAGGGCTCATTTGAAGCCCTGTTTTCAATTTGCAAGCAAGGTGCGTGTTGCACGTGAAAAATGCCAAAGTATCCGTTGGCGGTCAGGCCGTTATTGAAGGGGTTATGATGCGCAATAAGAGCAGGATCGCCATTGCGCTCCGCCAGGGGGAAGGAAATATTGTTGTTTTGAAAAGCACTTTTTCGTCCCTTGGAGATCGCTGCTTTGTTTTTAAATGGCCTGTTTTAAGAGGAATCGTCTCTTTTTTTGAAGCCCTAATCCTTGGTTTTAGATCCATATCTTCCTCAGCAGCATACGTTTTGGACGAAGAAGAAGAATTAAAGGGATGGGAGCTGCCTTTGACAATTGTTGTGTCTCTCGCGGCAGGGATAAGCTTGTTTATTCTCCTCCCCACATTTTTAATGAAATACCTGCATCAAGGCCTGGAAAGACCACTATTGCTCAACCTCGGTGAAGGCGGACTGCGGCTTTTTATTTTCTTAAGCTATATTTATCTTGTTTCGCGCTGGAAAGAGATAAACCGCGTTTTCCAATACCACGGGGCGGAGCACAAGGCTATTGCCTGTTACGAGGCCGGCAGGCCGCTGACAGTGGAAGATGCCAGGCCTTTTAGTACGTTACACCGTCGTTGCGGGACCAACTTTTTGTTGATCGTTATGGTTATTAGTATCGTCCTCTTTTCCTTCTTTGGATGGCCGGTTTTATGGCAGCGGGTCCTGCTTCGCCTTTTATTATTGCCTTTAGTTGCCGGCCTTTCTTATGAAGTTATCCGCATAGCCGGCCGCAAAGACAATTTTGTGACGCGGATTGTTTCCCAGCCCGGACTCTGGCTGCAGTTGCTGACAACAAAAAAGCCTGCAGACGATCAGGTGGAAGTGGCTCTTTCCGCTCTAAAAGCAGTGCTGTTGGATGATGAAAAAGGAGAGCTTCCTGCCTGTTAGTAAAGGTAATAAATAACCGAAAATATATATTTTGGCTATTTAACCTTTTTAATACTGCAAATTTAATACCGTATAGTCACCATGGAGGTTGTTAGTCTTAATGTTGGAGAAGCTGAAAAATCTGGAGGAATATTATAATCTTCTGGAAGAAAAGTTGAGCGATGCGGAGATTATAAAAAACCAGCAGGAATGGAAGAAATATACCCGGGAGCATGCCGCCCTTTCAGAGACGGTGGAGACTTATCGCCGTTTAAAAAAAGTGGAAAACGACCTAAAGGAGGCCAAGGAGCTGCTCCAGGAAAAGCCTGAGGAAGAGATGGTTCTTTTCCTTAAGGAAGAAATCGCTTCCCTTAGCAGGGAAAAGGAGAAGCTGGAGGAAGAACTAAAAGTGCTGTTGCTGCCCCGGGATCCTAACGATGATAAGGATGTGATTATTGAAATCAGGGCTGGGGCCGGGGGAGAAGAGGCAGCCCTGTTTGCCGCG
Organism: Bacillota bacterium; assembly: GCA_012728375.1. Classification (GTDB taxonomy): domain Bacteria; phylum Bacillota; class Dethiobacteria; order DTU022; family UBA8154; genus DUNV01. The sequence goes on from JAAYFF010000080.1 coordinate 40,811, forward strand.
GATTTATTGAAGATGTATCTGCGCTTTTCGGAAAAAAAAGCGTGGCAAACGGAGGTTCTAAGCTCTCATCCTACTGATATTGGAGGTTTTAAGGAGATCATCTTTTCCATTCGGGGTCAGGGAGCATACAGCTTCCTGAAATATGAAAAGGGAGTCCACCGGGTGCAGAGAATTCCCGCCACAGAGTCCGGGGGCAGGATCCATACTTCGACGGCAACGGTGGCAGTCTTACCGGAGGCGGAAGAGGTGGAGCTGGAGATCAACCCGCAGGATCTGCGGATTGATACATTTTGTTCCACAGGCCCGGGAGGGCAGAGCGTTAATACGACGCAGTCTGCGGTCCGGATTACCCATCTTCCTACGAACACTGTGGTCACCTGCCAGGATGAGAAATCCCAGCTGAAAAACCGTGATAAAGCAATGAGGGTCTTGCGCGCCCGCCTGCTTGACAAAATGATCGAAGAACAGCGTAGGGAACAGGCCCAGGAGCGTCGTAACCAGGTAGGAACAGGCGACCGCAGTGAAAGAATACGCACTTATAATTTTCCTCAAAACAGAGTTACAGATCATCGCATTGGCTTGACGCTGCACAAACTGGATCAGTTTCTTCAAGGTGATATAGAATCAACAATTGAAGCCTTAATCGCTTACGATCGGGCTGAGCAGCTTAAAAAGGCGAATTAAGCATAAGAAGGTTTCGAAGCATGTTCTTATCTATTACAGAGGCCTTGAAAAAGGCCGTTTCTTTTTTGAAATCCAGAGGAGTGGCTTCGGCGCGCCTTGATGCGGAGCTTCTCCTTTCGTTTGTTATGCAAAAAGAACGCCTTTATTTTTACAGCCATGGAGAAGAACTCCTTTCCCGCGAAATTTGGGAAAATTACCTGGCGCTGATCAAGCGCCGCGGGGCAAGGGAACCGCTGGCATATCTGACCGGGGAAAAAGAATTTATGGGAATTTCTTTTGCTATTGAAAAAGGAGTTCTTATTCCCCGCCCTGAAACGGAACATCTGGTAGAAAAGGTTATTTCTTGGGTTAAAGAAAACAAACTAAAAGAAAAACTACAAATTCTCGACCTGGGGACGGGTTGCGGGAATATCGTCCTCTCTCTTCTTGTTTTTCTTCCTTCAGCCCTGGCTACGGGAATCGATCTTGCGGAAAAGGCCGTTGAGTTAACGCGGCGCAATGCGATTCGCCTTGGTGTGGAGAGCCGGCTGGAACTCCGCTGCGGCAGGTACTGGAAAGATCTGGAGGGGACAGACCGGCGCTTTCATATTGTTGTCTCCAATCCCCCTTATATTCCTACTTCCTTTCTCCCCTCCCTTCCTGAGGAAGTTCGTCGGGAACCCCGCCAGGCCCTCGATGGCGGGTATGACGGCCTCAATTCCTATCGGGAAATTTTTCGCCGCATTTCTGCATACCTCCGTTTTCCGGGGTTGCTCGCCCTGGAAGTAGGCGCGGGTCAGGCGGAAGACGTCTGCAAAATGGCAGAACTAATACCCAATTTTTTTAAAAAGCCAAAAATATGCAAGGATTACGCAGGAATCGATCGCCTTGTTCTTTTTGAGCGGCAGGTTCCTTCCCCTTTTACCCCCTCATAATTCCTTTCCTGTATATGAAAATTATTCCCCCATTGATGTCTAAAAAATGGTAAAAACGCACATACTATAGTCAAAGGCTGAAGAACAAAACGTTAAAGCCGGGGGGAATAAAATGTACAGCTATAAGAAAGTTGAAATAAGCGGGGTAAATACATTTTTCCTACCCACCCTTTCCTGGGAACGCATGCATAAGCTTTTTGAGCAATTGGCTGAAGGTGGTACTGAAGTAAGGGAAGAGTTGATTAAAGGGAACCTCAAACTGGTTCTAAGCGTTTTAAAGCGATTTAAAAATCGGGGGGAAAATATGGATGACCTCTTCCAAATCGGCTGCATCGGTTTAATGAAAGCAGTTGATAATTTTAAACTGGAACACAACGTCAATTTTTCAACTTATGCCGTCCCCATGATTTTGGGAGAAATCAAGCGCTACCTTAGGGATAACAACTATCTCCATATGAGCCGTTCCATCAAGGTTACAGCGCAAAAGGTGCAGGAAGTCCGTGAAAGTTTACTCCAGAAAAATCAGAAAGAACCGACTGTTAGTGAGTTGGCTGAAGTGCTCGGCATTAGCCCGGAGGAAATTATTCTGGCGTGTAATGCCAATCTGGAACCCCTTTCTTTTTTTGAACCGGTTTTTAATGACAGCAGCGATCCGGTTCAGGTTATGGATCTATTGAGTGACCAGGAGGAAGATCGGTGCTGGCTGGAAAATATCGCTTTAAAAGAAGCCCTGGAACAGTTAAGCTCGCGGGAGAGATATGTTATTATCGAGCGGTTTTTCCGCGGAAAAACCCAGTCGGAGGTAGCAAAAAAACTGGGTATTTCTCAAGCTCAGATTTCTAGGATCGAAAAAAATGCCCTCCGGCTTCTGCGCAATTTTTACAGGGAAGATATTGGCGCAGAAAAATAACTGCTGCCGTTGCAGTCCCTTATCCCAGTGTGAAATGAGTGATTGGGGTGCCTAGAAAATTAAGGATATTTTTTAATGATCAAGGCAAAAGCATCTGGAAAATCGTGCTGTTTATGGTGCTTTTAGTCTCGTTTTGCCTCATCCCCGAGGTTTTACCGGATCCGGAAAAAAGCCGGCCGGATAACGAAATCATTCGCTTTCATGTACTGGCCAACAGCAACAATCGGCATGATCAGGAAATTAAAAACTTTCTGGCAGGCCGCTTGATAGAAATATTCGGACCTTTCTGGAAGCGGTGCCAAAGCAGCGAAGAACTGCACGCGTTGCTGAAAAAAGACAAAAGGTTGATTGGAGAAACAGCCGGTATGATCCTTGCAGAAAACGGTTTTTCCGATCCGGTTACAGTAGAGTTTGGGAAAAGTCACTTTCCGGCACGTTTTTATGGTGACCGCTTTTACCCGTCCGGCGAATATACTTCGTTAATTATTAAGATTGGGGCCGGGAAAGGAGAAAACTGGTGGTGCGTTCTTTTCCCTCCCCTTTGCTTTACAGTTTTCCCACCCGCGGCTGATAAGGAAGATATTGGAGATATTAAGGAAAATAATTATAAGGAAAATAATGAAGAAGGGGTGATAAGTACGAAAATAGAAATAGATAAAGCAACTGAACAAGGTTCCCGGCTGGGAAACGATGAAGCTCCTTTGGAAAAGAGAAAAAGTAAATGGCGTTTCTGGATTGTTGATTTTATCGCCGGGATTTTTCAGAAATAAAAGTTCATTCCAGAGGGAGGGGTATGTGATCACATAACAAAGTTGATTTCTTTAAATCCGGCAGCCTGCGAACGCAACAAACGGGGGCGGCATTGAATATTTTGTCTTAAGTATATTGCTCAGGATGTACCGGACTTATTTTTTTTTGCAAAAAGGAAAACACTTCGCCCTAGCGAAATAACATAAGGTGAAGAATTTGAGGCAATATTACCATCATGCTGACCGGGAAGGTGTAGCCGTTGGTTGAACGAAAACTATCCGAGATGGAAAACCAGTTTAAGGAACATCGCCTGACGCCGCAGCGAAAACTTGTTTTGGAAATTTTTCTGGAAAACAAAGAGCGGCACCTCAGTGCGGAAGAAGTATACAGGCTTAGCAGGGAAAAGGGAGAAGACATAGGGCTGGCGACCATTTACAGAACGCTGGAGCTGCTGGAGGAGCTGGCGCTTTTACACAAGATGAATTTTGGAGACGGGAGAAGTCGTTATGAGCTCACCCCGCCCAATATGGAGCAAGATCATCATCACCACCACCATCTCGTTTGTCTAAACTGTGCTGAAATTCTTGAGGTGGAAGACGATCTCCTTTATCAGTTGGAAAATGTAGTGGAAAATAAATACCATTTTAGAATTGTTGACCATAATTTACAATTTTTTGGGTACTGTTCAAAATGTCGGGAAGATGATTCCCGCAAGGAACCATAAGCCGGAAAACGGATAAACTCTCTTTTTTGAGCATCATTCCGAGGTTCCGGCTTTTTGCTTTATTTATAACAACTGTCAAGAGGTTGCTTATTTTTTTAGATTAAAATGACTGAAAATTTTTGCTTGGAAAAACACGCATCTTTCCTTCAAGTCCACCTGAAATGGTGCTATCCTACTGTAAGATGCTTTAACGGCCATTTTCGGTACCCGGCCTGTAAAGGAAGGTTTTACGCGCCTTTTAAACGGCAATAATAAAAATGATTTAGGCATGCGGCTGCATTGGAGTACGGGAGATAATTATTAGCACCGCAGGTTAGGATGAGAGCTAATATGCTATAATATTACGGAAATATTACAGACATCCGCCTGACAATCCGGCCCTTGAATAAAAAAAAGGGGGAGGAGTGTATGCAGTGGCCGCAAGTGAAAGGGACTCTCTTGTTGTCCCCGCATAATGATCAGCAGGAAGAAAAAGCACTTGTCCATGCCGCAAGGCTTCTCCGGGAGGGTAATTTGGTGGCCTTCCCTACGGAAACAGTTTATGGCCTGGGGGCGTCCGCCCTTAATCCGGTGGCAGTTGCCGGGATATTTAAAGCTAAGGGAAGGCCCGCGGATAATCCTTTAATTGTACATATTGCCGGAATCGAGCAGGCTTACGCCCTCGCCAGGGAAATTCCCCCCGAAGCAAGCCTTTTAGCCCGCTATTTTTGGCCGGGGCCGCTGACAATGGTTCTTCCTAAACGGCAGATTGTTCCCGATATCACAACGGCAGGCCTCTCTTCGGTAGCGCTGCGGGTTCCCTCCCATCCGCTGGCTTTAAAACTTATTCGTGCAGCGGATATGCCCATCGCTGCTCCAAGCGCCAATATTTCAGGAAGTCCCAGCCCGACTACTGCTGCTCATGTCCTTGCCGATCTGGCCGGCCGCATTGCTGCAGTGCTGGACGGCGGGCCATGTTCTGTAGGGCTTGAATCAACGGTTATCAGCCTGCTTTCATCTCCTCCCGCCTTGCTTCGCCCCGGATGGGTGACCCAGGAAATGGTGGAGCGCGTTTTAAAGCGTCATATTCTCGATCTTTCTAATCTGGGCAGCAGTGAAGGGTCCCAAGAGCCGCCCCCTTCTCCGGGGATGAAGTATAGGCATTATGCCCCGAAAGCCCCCCTTTTCCTGGTGGAGGGGGAAGGTGAGCCGCAGCGCCGGCAATTGCTGGCTTTAACGGAAGGGTTGGCCATGCAGGGGCGCAAGCTAGGTTTGCTTCTTTCCGAGGAATCAAAAAATTATTTTTCCGCTCCTGTCAAAGAAATTCTGGGATCCAGAAATGACCCCGCTACAGTCGCCAGGAGACTTTTTTATGCCCTGCGCAGGATGGATTATCAGAAGGTAGAGGTGATTGTCGCGGAAGGATTTGAGGAGAAGGAGCTGGGAAAAGCAGTAATGAACCGCTTGAGAAAAGCTGCTGCAACAATTATAAGACCTGACGGCAAAGGAGGTTTTTCATGGATAAGAGGGTAGTTCTTCTTTTTGTTTGTAGTGGAAATACCTGTCGCAGCGTAATGGCTGAAGGGCTTTTCACCAAGGTGTGGAGGGAGTCGGGAGAAAAGGAAGTAAACGCCGTAGCGTCTTCTGCAGGAATAGAAACGGTGGACGGTTTGGCTGCAAGCGCAGAAGCGCTGCAGGTCCTCCGGGACGAAGGTGTGGACCTGGCTTATCATCGTTCCAGAATGATAACCGGCTCCCTTGTGGAAGAGGCTGATTACATTTTTACCATGACCCGGAAGCAGAAGGAGATTCTGCTGGAAAGATTCCCCGAATCTAATGGAAAAGCCTGGTTGCTTTCTGACTTTGCCGGCCTCGCTAAAAAAAAGGATATTTCGGATCCCATTGGTCAGGGTCTGGAGCAGTATCGTCTAACGGCCAAAGAAATTGAGACGGCTATCCGGAACATGATTGCGAAATTGAAGCAAAAGCTTGCAAGGGAAAAAGCTGCTCAGGAAAATTAATTCTCCTGCAGGAGATGGGGGAATTGAAGAGAATAATTGTGTATTGTTAAAAGCAAAACGTAAGAGTAAAGGAGAAAGGATAGTGCGCATTGCTCTTGCTTCGGATCATGCAGGGTTTGCCTTAAAAGAAAAAATTAAAACATACTTGGAGGAAAATGGGTATTCTTACCATGATTTTGGCACCTTTAGCCAGGAGCCGGTTGATTATCCCGATTTGGCCTATCTGGCTGCCTCAGCTGTACAAAAAGGAGAATATGACCGGGGCATTCTTGTCTGCGGAACCGGGATCGGGGTTTGTATTGCCGCCAACAAACTGCGGGGGATCAGGGCGGCCCATTGTGGGGAATCCTATTCGGCACGTTGTTCAAGGGAACACAACGACGCCAATATTCTTACCCTTGGTTCCAGAGTAACGGGAGCCGGATTAGCGCTGGAGATTGTCCGGGTTTTTTTGGAAACTCCTTTTGAAGGTGGAAGGCACTCGTTAAGATTGGAAAAAATACAAAAATTGGAGGAAGCATTGAGTTAGTTGCTGCCAGAACTAAAGTTTTCGGTAAGTTATATACAATATCTTAGGAGAATAATACTGAAAAGGGGGTGTAACCCGGCAAGAAACCGGGTTTGATAATGCCCGTAGAAGAGAGCAGTAGCAGTTTAAAATCTTTTGATGCGCAAATTGCCGGAGCTATTGAAGAAGAACAGCGCCGCCAGCAGGAAAAGATTGTTCTCATTGCATCGGAAAATTATGCCAGTAAGGCTGTTCTGGAAGCTCAGGGTTCTGTTTTAACCAATAAATATGCGGAGGGATATCCCGGTAAAAGGTATTACGGGGGCTGTGAATATGTGGATATCGTGGAAGAGCTGGCGCGCAGCAGGGCTCTGGAACTCTTTGGAGCTGAACATGTGAATGTCCAACCCCATGCCGGCGCTATCGCCAATCTGGCAGTTTACCTCGCTGTTTTAAATCCTGGTGATAATGTTCTGGGGATGGACCTCACCCACGGGGGGCATTTGACACACGGCAGCCGTGTCAACATCTCCGGAAAATATTTTAACTTTTATTCTTACGGGGTGGACGAGCGGACAGGGTACATCGATATGGATGAGGTAGAAAGAATTGCCCGGAAGAGCTCTCCCCGCCTAATTATTGCCGGGGCAAGCGCCTATTCCCGGGAGCTCGATTTTGCTGCTTTTGCGAAGATCGCAGAGCAGGTAGGGGCTTACCTAATGGTGGATATGGCCCATATTGCCGGCCTGGTTGCCGCGGGGGTGCATCAGACACCTTTCCCCTATGCCCATTTTGTGACGACGACTACTCATAAAACCCTGCGCGGGCCAAGGGGAGGTATGATTTTTTGCCGGGAGGAGTTTGCTAAAAAGATCGACAAGGCTGTTTTCCCCGGCGTTCAGGGCGGACCCCTGATGCATGTTATTGCCGCCAAGGCAGTAGCTTTGAAGGAGGCGCAAACTCCTGAATTTATTGAGTATCAAAAACAGGTTGTCAAAAATGCCAAGGTTTTTTCTGAGGCCCTTAAAGAACTGGGCTTCAACCTGGTTTCTGGCGGTACGGACAACCATCTTATTCTTGTTGATCTGAGGAGTAAAAAGATAACCGGGCGGGAGGCAGAAAAACTATTGGATGAAGTAGGGATTTCGGTAAATAAAAACGCTATTCCCAATGACCCGGAAAAACCCCTTGTTACCAGCGGCATCAGGCTGGGGACACCGGCAGTAACAACCCGGGGAATGAAAGAAGCTGAGATGGTAGCTTTGGCGGAACTCATTAACGAAACATTGGAAGGAGACCGGGATCCTGCTTCAATGGCACAGATAAAAGGAAAAGTAAGACAGCTGAGCAATAATTTTCCCATTTATGGAGTATAATAGAATGAGACCTTCCTGGGATAGTTATTTTCTTGAAATTGCAGGAGTTATAGCCGGCCGCTCAACCTGCCTGCGCAGGAAAGTAGGCGCTGTTTTGGTTAAAGATAAGCGCATGTTGACCACCGGCTATAACGGTGCCCCTGCGGGGATGCGGCACTGCCTGGAAACCGGCTGTCTTCGTCAAATACATAATATACCTTCGGGGGAACGTCATGAGCTCTGTCGCGGCCTCCATGCGGAGCAGAATGCCGTTATTCAGGGAGCAATCCATGGAGTGTCAATTAAAGGTGCAGACTTGTACTGCACTCACCACCCCTGCTCCATGTGCGCAAAGATGCTTGTCAACGCAGGAATTAAAAGAGTCGTTTTAAAGGAAAGTTATCCCGATCCCCTGGCAGAGGAGATCTTCCGGGAAGCCGGCATAAAGGTTGAAGCTGTAACTTAAAACTGCGATATTTAATTGGCTGGATGTTATTGTCGCAGCGAGTAACTCTAGCGAGCAACTCTAAGAATATTGTGTGAATGTTTAAGCGGAGGATGTATTAGTGCGAAGGATCGACCAAGAGGAGGCCAAGTCTCTTCCTGCATGGAAAAAAGGGCTGGTTATTTCTCTGGCTTTCAGCATCGCTGCTGCACTATTTGTTTTTTTTGCCCATTTTGAGGAAGATACTCTGACAAATTTGCTGCAGCTACGGGCTGAATTTCTTTTGTTGGCGCTAATCGCGGTCTTCTTTTTAGGAATCATTGAGGGATTCCGTATCAAACTGCTGGCGGCCTCACTAGGGCATGGTCAAAGGATATCCCTGGCAGACGGGGTGCGGGTGTTTTTGGCTACATTTTTTTTTGCTGCCGTAACTCCTTTTGCTGCCGGGGAATGGCCTGCCCATATTGTTGCCTTGCACCGCAGCGGCCTTTCCCTTGGAGAAGCCTCCGCGGTGACTATTACACGCGCTTTTTTAACTAAGCTGATTTTTACGATGGCAGCTTTTATTTTTTTGCTCTTTTACAGAGAGCAGTCGCTTCCTGCTTACTTATATAAAATTTTTCTCTACGCTATTTTCATCTCTTTTTTTATGAGCCTGATTTTCTTTTTTCTGTTGTGGCGGCCGGTTTACCTTGAATCGTTGTTGCATAAAATTGACAGCATATCCTGGCTGGCCTCTTTACTGGCCAAGAGCAACAGGGGGCAGAGGGCTGTTTTTTTTCTTAAAAACGAGGTTAAAAAATTTTCCTTTACAGCCGGCGGTTTAAACCGCCGGAAAGCGGGGATCTTGATTGTTATTATTTTCTTAACGATTATTTACTGGATATGCTTTTTTAGTATTGCCCCGATCCTGCTATTGGGCCTGAATACGACCGTTCCTTTTTTTAAGTCTTTTACCTGGCAGTTTGTTATCCAGATAGTACTGCCCTACATTCCCATACCCGGTGGAAGCGGTGTAGTGGAACTCAGTCTGGCCGGCCTTTTTAAATACTTTGTTCCCTCTTCCGTGCTGGGACTTTTTATTATTGCCTGGCGCTTTTTTACCTATTATATATTGCTTTTTTTTGGCGGGCTAGCTGCCCTGGGATACCTTAAGCTCTAACGGTGGAAGGGAAAAAAATCACGAGATATTTACTACAAAAAAAGGACTTTTTAAAAAGGCTGTCGAATAGGTATTTAACTGAGTAAAGCCTAACAGGTGATCTATGCTCTAACAATTCTGTTTGTACAAGGCATTGCTGTTTATTTACGCACACTGGGTTGTTGGGTGCCAGGCAAGCGTATAAGCAGACAAAAAAATGGCAGGGTACGGCGGAAGTGGATCAGTACAATGTCAAGAAACCATTAACAAAGCATTTTATTCTTTGTATCTTTTTTTGCCGGCAATGCTTTTATTTGGCGACACAAAGTGTGTCTACGGGTTGACCTTCGGTGCTTAGCGGCCGTAATCAACTTTAATTTCTCAGCAAACGCACTCCGGAAATTGGCCGTTATAACACCTACAAAAGTCTGCCTTTATGCTGTCATCCATTATTTTAATTCCATTTCAAAAATATTATCGCCTGGAGAAAGGAGGGATGGAGAGAAAAATAATAAAGTTTTGTAAGGAAAGGGGGAATGTTTTAAGCCCGTTTTTATACGGGTAGTGGAGGAAATTTCATTACCGATATGAACAGTACCTTTGTAAACTGAACGGTCTTCTTCTTATCGCCAATTAGCCGGCTGGACAGGGCGACCTTAGGGGAAGATAAAATGGGCCCTGCGCCTTACATGCCGGCAGCAGGCGTGCATACAATCCTCGCCTTGGCGGATACAATTTTTCCCTGGTGTAGTCTAAACAGTTAAGTTACAATAAAAGGATCTTTCAGCCTATGGGCTTCTTGCTCCCTTAATATTATCAGCGGGACTGCTCTTCTCATCCTTAAAGTTTTTGCTTTTTTTGGCAACAAAGCCTGATTGTAATGGTTGACAACTTTACTTCTGAGCTGTTGCCGGTTATTGGAGATGCCTGATGTGGTATCTCCGCCGGTGCTGGACAGTTTATTTTTGTTATGCAGACGATGATCTTGATAGATATGGAGTAAGGTTTGAAGGGCATTCTTTTCTGGTAAAGTGCGGGAAGAAAAAGAGGAATTTTTCCCTTAGTATATCCATGAAATATTTTGGACCAATGATGCAGGTCTTTTTTCGGCAGGCGAGCCGCCCGTCGAGAGAAGTTTTTCATGGTTATACCAATGAAAGGATGGTGAAAGATGTCTATTCAAGTAAAAGAACTCATTGATAAGATTAAAAATGAGGGTGTTCTGGCTGCAGAGAATGAGGCGGGGAAGATCATTGCCGAAGCCGAGGAAAAAGCAGCTCAGATTATTAAAGACGCTGAAGCCAAGGCTGAAGCGTATAAAGCTCAGGCTGAAAAAGAAATCGAGAAACAGGAAGCTGCCGGCAGGGAAGCCCTTAAGCAGGCTGCCAGGGATGTTCTAATTGGCTTGGAAAAGCAAATTATGAAACAGTTCGACGCAGTAATAAGTGGAACTGTGGACAACGCACTAACAGCGTCCTTAACCGAAAAACTTATTGTCGACTTGGTTCATGCGTGGGCAGACAAAGGCGAAGCGGGCATTAAAGTAATTCTCTCCTCAAAGGATGCTGAAAAATTAAAGGATTCTTTAAGAGGGAAATTGTCTAAGCGCTTTAAAGAGGGCGTAGAGATCGTCCCCTCGGCAAAGTTTACCAAAGGTTTCCGTATCGGCGGCAGCAGTGGAGCTCTGTACGATTTTTCCAAAGAGAGTATCGCGGAGGTTTTAGCTGAGGCTCTTTCCCCCGACCTTGCGGCAGCTTTAAAAGAGGCAATCTAAGTATTGGGAGGAAAACGTCTTGAGAAATTACTTTTACACGGTAGCTGCCTTGGAAACTGTTAGGCTCGGAGAAAAAGCCCCCATCAGCGAGGAGAAGTTTCTGCAGTTTGCAGAAGACACCATGGATGCAAAAGATTATCAAGTCCTGCTGAAGAGCCGTTGGGGCCTTACTGAGCCGACAGGCTCGCCCTTCGCTGACCGGATTCTCTCCTGGGAAAAAGAGCTACGGCTGGAATTGGCTAAAGCCCGGATCTTGAAGCTAGACTTTGATCGGGCTCCGGTATTACCGGACTCCGATGGAAACTATTCCTTGCAGGAACAAGTGCGTGCAGTCATGGCTCTGGATTCGCCTTTGGATGCGGAACGCTTCCTGGATAATTTGCGGTGGAGTTTTCTGGAGAATATGGGTGCTTGTCACTTTTTTGACCTCGAAGCTTTAGTCGTATACTATTTAAAACTTCAGCTCGCTTTGCGCCAGGAGAAATTCCGGGAGGAGCTTGGCCGGGAGTCTTTTGAAAAGGCATACGCTGCCGTATCCGAGAATTTTAATATGACTACGCTATAGAAATGGGTGAGGACGATAAACAAGGTAATTGGCGTTAGCGGAAATATGGTTTCTGTGGAGTTTACCGGCGAAGCCACGATGAACGAAGTCTGTTACATCCATTCCCAGGGAAAGAAATTAAAATCCGAAATCATCCGTATTAAGGGCAATGTGGCTGACCTCCAGGTCTTTGAGATGACGACGGGAATTGGTGTCGGAGACGATGTGGAATTCACCGGTGAGTTGTTGAGCGTGGAATTGGGCCCAGGATTGCTGGGACAGGTATATGACGGATTGCAAAACCCCTTACCCAAGCTGGCGGAACAATGTGGATTTTTCCTGGACCGGGGCGTGTATCTATCTGCTCTCGACGAGATTAAGAAGTGGGACTTTACCCCGTCCGTGAAAGTCGGGGACAAAGTGGAAGCCGGTGAAAAAATCGGTTTTGTAAAGGAAGGCATTTTTGATCACTGGATTATGGTACCGTTCCAGCTTGAAGGTGTTTTGACCGTTAAGAGCATTGTTAAGGCAGGAAGCTATACTGTTAATGACACTGTGGCTGAGCTTGAAGATGAAAAAGGCGAGCGCCACACTTTGACGATGAAGTTTAACTGGCCTGTAAAAAGGGCTATTAACTGCTATGCTGAGCGTTTGAAACCATCGGAAACATTGATTACAAAACTGCGAATTATCGACACTTTTATTCCTGTGGCTAAAGGCGGTACTTACTGTATTCCCGGTCCATTTGGCGCCGGTAAGACGGTCCTACAGCAGGTTACTTCCAGACATGCCGAAGTGGATATCGTTATTATTGCGGCTTGCGGTGAACGAGCCGGCGAGGTGGTGGAGACCTTAAAAGAGTTCCCGGAACTCATCGACCCGAAAACAGGCCGCTCCTTGATGGAAAGGACGATCATTATCTGTAATACTTCCTCCATGCCGGTGGCAGCCCGGGAAGCTTCCGTTTATACGGCTGTTTCCATAGCCGAATATTACCGTCAAATGGGCCTGCATGTTCTTTTATTGGCAGATTCAACTTCAAGATGGTGCCAGGCAATGCGCGAAATGTCCGGCAGATTGGAAGAAATTCCAGGGGAAGAAGCATTTCCTGCGTATCTGGAGTCATTAATTGCCGCGTTCTACGAGCGGGCCGGTATTGTCCGCCTTAAAAGCGGCGATATAGGTTCGGTAACCATTGGCGGCACTGTTTCACCTGCCGGAGGAAACTTTGAGGAACCGGTGACCCAGGCCACCTTGAAGGTTGTGGGAGCTTTTCACGGCTTATCGCAGCAGCGCGCCGACGCCCGCAAGTACCCTGCTATTCACCCCTTGGAGTCATGGTCAAAATATACGGGCATCATTGATAAGGAAAAAACCGAGTATGGTCGCGCCATTCTCTTCAAGGGCGACGAGGTAGGCCAAATGATGAAAGTTGTTGGTGAAGAAGGGACATCGCTGGAAGATTATATTATTTACCTCAAATCCGAATTATTGGATTTCGTTTACCTCCAGCAAAACTCGTTTGACCCCGTAGATGCTGCTGTTACGCCTGAGCGTCAAAGGCATGTCTACGATCTTCTCCTGCAAGTTTTAACGGCAAAGCTGGATTTTGCCGGCAAAGAGGAAGCCCGTAACTGGTTTAACAGGATGCGTCAGAACTTCCTTGACTATAACGGTAAGGAATGGAAGAGCGACGAGTTCAATAAACTGGAAGAAGCCATCTCTCAATTGCTGGCCGAGAAAAAAATAGGTGTCGAAGCTAATGCCGAAGGCATTGTAGGCTAGCGAATCAAGGAGGAGGGTAAATTTTGCAAAAAGTATATAGTAAAATTGAATCAATATCTGGAAACGTTATTACAGTTACTGCGACGGGAGTGCGTTATAAGGAACTTGCCGTTGTGGAAACCAGGTATGGTTCATCTTTGGCGGAAGTTATCCGTCTAAGAGGTGATGAAGTCGCCTTGCAGGTGTTTAACGGCGGAAGGGGCGTATCCACCGGAGATGAAGTCCGCTTTATGGGCGAACCCATGAAGGTTTCGTTTTCCGATAACCTTTTAGGGCGGATCTTCGATGGTTCGGGACGCCCGCGGGATGGCGGCCCTGAACTCACTGATACTATGATTGAAATTGGTGGTCCTTCCGTTAACCCTGCCAAGCGTATTATGCCTCGGAACATGGTTCGTACCGGGATTCCAATGATCGATGTTTTTAATACGCTGGTGGAGTCGCAGAAGCTGCCGATCTTTTCTGTTTCAGGAGAACCTTATAACGAACTTCTGGCCAGGATTGCCCTGCAGGCTGAGGTTGACATTATTATTCTCGGGGGTATGGGGCTCAAATACGATGACTATCTTTTCTTCAAGGAGACCCTGGAAACGGGCGGCGTGCTGTCCCGGACAGTCTTCTTTGTCCATACCGCTGCTGACCCTGTGGTGGAATCCTTGCTGGTGCCCGACATTGCCCTGGCTGTGGCGGAAAACTTTGCCATTCATGGCAGACGGGTACTGGTGCTTTTGACGGATATGACCAACTTTGCCGATGCTATGAAAGAAATTGCTATTACCATGGAGCAGGTTCCGTCCAACCGTGGATACCCCGGAGACCTTTATACCCAGCTGGCTTCCCGTTATGAAAAGGCCGTTGACTTTGAGGGGGCAGGTTCCATCACCATCCTTGGGGTGACGACCATGCCCGGGGACGATGTTACCCACCCAGTCCCGGATAACACCGGGTATATTACTGAGGGCCAGTTTTATCTGAGAAACGGCCGTATCGAACCATTTGGCTCCCTCTCCAGGTTGAAACAGCAGGTCAATGACAAAACCCGTCCGGATCACCGTGCTATCATGGACGGCATGATCAAATTGTACGCTGCGTACAAGGAGTCCCTGGAGAAGAAATCCATGGGCTTTAGAATGTCGGAGTGGGACGAGAAGCTTTTGACTTATGGCGAAATGTTTGAACGGGAAATGATGGATCTTTCCGTCAACATTCCCCTGGAGGAGGCCTTGGACAAATGCTGGGAAATTTTGGCCACCTGCTTTGAACCGGAGGAAACAGGGTTAAAGACGGAACTGATTGCCCAATACTGGAAGAACAAGGTGTAGGCTATGGCAAAAATAAAATTTAGTAAAAATGAATTAAAAAAGCAAAAAGACCAGCTCAAAAGGTTTGAGCGCTATTTGCCGACCCTTGTCATGAAGAAGCAACTGCTGCAGATGGAGATACGGCAAGTTGAGACGCAAATAGAAGAAAAACGCCAGGAGCGGGAAAAAAAGTACTCGGAGCTGATGAGCTGGGTTCATGTGTTCGGAGAGGAGATGAATTTTGCCGAGCTGGTCAAAATTAAAGAGGTGGATTTAGGTTCTACCAACATCGCCGGTGTAGATATCCCTGTTTTTCGAGGAATTATGTTTGAAAAGGCTCCCTATGACCTGATGGTATACCCCCTGTGGGTGGATGCAGGTATTAAAAAGCTGCAGGAAATTTTTTCCTTGGATACGGAACTGTCTGTTTTGGAAAAGCAGGCAGATTTATTGGGGAGTGAACTGAGAGTTACCACACAACGGGTCAACCTGTTCGAAAAGGTAAAGATTCCGGAAACAAAGGAGAACATAAGGGTTATTAACATTTTTCTCGGGGATCAACAGACAGCAGCCGTTGTGCGGGGCAAGTTGTCCAAAGGCAAATTGGTGAGGGAGGCGTAGGCGATGATTGTAGAGATGAAAAAAATATCTATGGTTGTCCAAACCAAAGATAAAGAATCAACTCTAGATTTGTTAGGCGAGCTTGGCCTTGTCCACCTGGAGGACTTTCAGTCTTCTTCCCCGGAAGTTGAGAGTGCGTTTGCTAAAAAGAAAAAGGCAGAAGATGCCTATCACTTTTTGGCGGAATTCAAAACCAAGGAACAAGTTCCCCCGCCATCCTTAACTCCGGAGGAGGCGGTAGAGAAAGTGTTGCAGATCAAGGAGGATCTTCAGGGCGCAAAGGAGCAGGTAGCAACTCTGGAGAAGAAAATTTTCGAGCTGCAAGACTGGGGTGATTTTGAGCCTGCAGACCTTAAATTCCTCGCGGACAAAGGCTACCATGTTAAAATCTACACCGTTTCCCGTGATAAAATCGAGAAAGTCGATGATATCGAGGGCGACGTAGTGGTTTTAAGGCAGGACAAAAAAGGTCTGGCCTTTGCCCATATTACTAAAGAGCCTGTGACCCTGGAGGATTTTGATGAATTTATCATCCCTCCGCAAAGCCTCAGCGCGATGAAGGCGGAAAAAGATAAATTATTGGCAGAGATAGAGGAAATAAGCAAAAAGGCACAACAACACTACGGGCTCAGGCCCATCCTAAAGGCTCATTTAAATACTCTGGAAGCAAACCTGAAATATTGGATTGCCGATGCAAATGCCATGGATGAGGATAATCTCACTGCTATTGTCGGCTATGTTCCCGTTGACGGGATCGAGGCCGTACAAAACTGGGCCCGCCAAAATTCTGTGGCCATAGCCATAACGGATCCTGATCCGGAAGAGACAGATTCCGTACCGACTCTGGTCCGCAATCCAAGGTGGCTGCAAGTTATTGAACCTGTTTTTAAGTTTTTAGGAATTGTGCCCGGTTATAAGGAACTGGATATCAGCTTAGTCTTTCTTTTCTTTTTCACCTTATTTTTTGCCATGATTATCGGGGATGCAGCCTATGGATCCATCACTTTCCTGGCAGGATTAGGGTTGGTATTCTACTGCAAGTCCAAAAAAAAGGATGTCCCTATGGCTGCATGGACTTTTACCTTCCTTGGTCTGGCCACAGTAGTTTGGGGAACTATAACCGGTTCCTGGTTTGCAAGTGCTGAACTCATCGAGGGCACATTCCTGGAGAGGCTGATAATCCCTCAGTTGTCTGAAGGATTTAGCGTTTATACGCCTTCCGGGGAACTATATAAGCAATTAACCGGGTCTGATGTGGTGATGATGTTTAGTTTCATTATTGGCTTGGCCCATCTGACTATCGCGCAGATTTGGAACTTCCTACAGGCTCTTGCCCAGCGTTCCCTGCAAGCTGTGGGGCAGGTCGGCTGGATGTGCATAAATTTCGGGCTCTTTTACCTGGTCCTGGATATGGTCTCGAACTTTAATCTTGACAAGGCCTTCGATGCAGGAGGTCTTATCACCAGCGTAAGTTTAAATTTAATTTTTATTGGATTTGCGCTGGTGGTCATTTTTGGATCACAAGAGACCCGCTTTTTCAAAGGTCTTCTTGCCGGCCTGACAGGGATACCCAGTACTGCCCTCGACATTCTTGGGGCGTTTGGCGATATTATTTCCTATGTAAGGCTTTTCGCCGTGGGTCTGGCTGGATACGAAATTGCCAACGCATTTAATAATATGGCCAGCGGCCTTTTATCTGGAAAAACCTTTATTTTTGGAGTGCTGATCTTGCTCGTGGGACACACTTTTAATTTCGTGCTTTGTTACTTAGGAGTGCTGGTCCACGGGATTCGCTTGAAAACGTTGGAATTCTCCGGCCGTCTTGGTATGCAGTGGTCCGGCCATGAGTATTCCCCTTTCAATGTGCGCAGAGATATCTCTTATGAAGCGGATATGCCTGCGGCAGTACAGAAAGTAAATAACTCCAGTGCTTTAACAGGAAATATTGGTTGATTAAACTAGAACAATGAAAAGGAGCGTAATAGCATGATCGAGAGCGGAATTTTGGGACTTATGGGTATCGGAGGAGCACTTGGTTTTTCTGCTTTAGGTACCTCGCTAGGTGTCGGTGCATCCGGGGCGGCAGTTGTCGGAGCGTGGAAACGGGCTTATATGCAAAATAAGCCGGCGAACTTTATGTTATTGGCTTTCGCAGGTTTCCCCCTTTCTCAGACTTTTTACGGCCTGATTTTAATGAATACCATCGTAGCTTCGCTGCAAGCTTTGAGCCCAGGTGCCGTCCTTGGCATCGGCGTTTTTGGCGGCATGGCCATCGGTGCTTCTGCCTGGATGCAGGGAATGGCCGGTGCCGGCGCAGCTGACGCTTATGCAGAAACGGGCAAAGGATTTGTCAACTATATTATGGTTATAGGTGTTATCGAATCCGTTGCTTTGCTGGTGATGGTGTTTTTAATGACGACCATCGGCAGCTTAACAGCATAATTCTGCGAAGATCTTTCGCCTTTGCGGTACTGAGAATAAAGGTGAAGATTCGGGTTGCAGAACAGATTACTTACATGGCAGGAACAAAGTTTCCTGCCATTTTTATTTTTGCGGGGATAGATTCCTGGACCGCATGCGCGGAGTGAAGAAATTGTTCAACTTCTTCAGAGCTCATTTCCAGCGGCAGGACTCTTTGTACACCATTTCGGCCAATAATGCTTGGAAAACTGAGATAGAGATTGCTGATGCCATAGACATTATTTAAAAGTGTGGAGACTGTTAGAACGGAATGTTCGTCCCTCAGAATGCTTTCGACTATTCTTCGCACAGCAAGGGATATGGCAAAATATGTAGCTCCTTTGCCCTGGATTATTTCATAAGCAGACTGGCGAACCTGATAGGAAATTTCCTCCCTGTCTTCCTGGGAGCATGCATCATTGCAGTTTGTACAAAACACGTCCATAGATACACCTGCCACATTGGCCGTGCTCCACAGGGGAACTTCAGAGTCGCCGTGTTCGCCAACCACATAAGCGTGCATGTTTCTTGGATCTAGCTTGCAGCGTGAACTGAGAAGGTAGCGGAAACGGGAGGTATCTAAGACGGTTCCGGACCCAAATACTTTTGCCGCGGGAAGGCCGGAAACCCTCCAAGAAATATAGGACATGACATCCACGGGGTTAGTAACAACAAGTAAAATTACGTCCTTTGTATAAGTTAGAATATCTTCAATAATTTGCGTGATAATACGGGAATTTATATCGACCAATTCAAGACGCGTTTGACCGGGTTTCTGGGGCGCGCCGGCAGTAATAATGATTATATCCGCATTGCTGCATTCATTGTAATCTCCGGCCTTTATGGTTACCGGGCTGACAAATGATGCACAATGATTGAGATCCATCGCTTCGGCCCGGGCTTTTTCCTCAATTTTATCAATTAAAACAATTTCTTCTGCTGTTCCACCGAGCATAAGCGCATAGGCGATTGTCGAGCCGACAAAACCTGCTCCCACGATAACAACTTTGGCCAAAACAATTCACTCCTCAATTACATTTAATTTAAATATGTCCATTACGGATGCTGTCTATTCGTAAAAAGGAGCCTTTTTATACCTTCTTAAGGAATGTTTTGCCAACAAGTTGAATATAATATCTAAAAAGTAAGTGGGGCAAAAGGCAATGATTAAAAAAATATATTACATTCTCGACGGTTTATCAAATTTCCTGCTCGGAGAAAAAGATACTCTCACAATCGGTAAAAATATTCCGGATGATGCTGAATTGCTGGAAAGAGCCCGGTTGGACTGGCAGGCTGCCCAATCTTTTTTCAATTATGTCAGCGACGAAAAACAAATCGACCAGGCTATATTTAATTTAATAGCCGCGGAAAAACATTACGACTACTTGCTGCAAAAAACACGAAGGGAGCGCTGGTTTAACAGGAAGGTAGAAAAGGGGTGTGATTAATGACAAGCGGAATGGATTTAAACTTTATCATTGCCTTTGTTTTTGGTTTGCTTCTCCTTTACTTGCTGGTGCGAGTTCTTTACTTGCCTTTAAGAATTGGTTTAAAACTTTTGGGAAATGCCGTTGTGGGAGGATTGCTTCTGGCTGTATTTAATGCAGTTGGCTCTTTCTTTGGACTTACAATTGGTCTCAATGTGGTTACGGCGTTTGTAACAGGCTCCTTGGGAATACCCGGTATTATTCTTTTGCTGGTGCTGCAAAGATTAACGGCATAAATATGGGACTATGTGCAAAGGCTTGAAAAAAACCTGCCCTTCTGTAGGGCAGGTCTTTTGGTATTTTATGCTAGCAAGTCCTGAATATTTATTTGTTGCAGTTGCCCCTGGTTCAGTATTGATCGTTCTGCCTGCGGAGCAATGGTATTTTTTATCTTTTTCATAATGCTTTCTGCAAATCCTTGTTCCCTGATAACAGTTAAATTGGCAACAATATTTTCTTGTGCAATTAATTTTTCCGCAATTTGGCTGCGAACTTCTTCTTGCGCTTCTCTTAAATGCAAAAGGGCTTTCGATATATTTTCAGAATCGCCTTCCGATGAAGTAAAGAAAGTGCCGGTTTCTTGAGGAGCAGCCATATTTTTTTGTATCCGCATTAATTTTTCCTGCATTTTTTTCAAAGATACTTCATGTTCCTGCAGTTTGGACAGTTGCTGCTGAAGATTTTTTATTTCCTCTACGTAAGCCTTAAGGCGCGAGCGAATGTGGCCGGCGGAATTATTTCCATATGTACTTTCCGCAGCCGGAAGAGGAGAATGCAAATTGTTAAGCAATCCAGCTTTGGCACTTTCTTTTTTTAAAAGTTTGGGCTGCTGTTCTTTGTTTCGAAAAGAAAAGTAATTAGCAATAATTTTCATGTTAGGCTCCATCCCTTTAACAGTATTGATGCAAATCATGCACTCTTGTACTAAGCTTATCGGCAAGAAAAATAAGGCATTAAAGTGCCGGAAAGAAAAAAATGTGATAAAATTAGCGTAACTGCAGGAAAGGTTAATTTATATAAGTGAAGCTGCGGGGACGATTCGAGCGTCTCCGCAGCTAAGAAAAAAAACAATTCGGAGGATAGAAATTTATCCCGCCATTGTTTGAGTATTGCTTTTATCTTCCTGGAAATGTCTGTTTACAGGGACTGTTTCCCCCAGACGATGGAAATATGCTTTTTCCAAGTGAAGCTGTTCATTAAAAACCAGCGTTAGTTTGTAAAAAAAGTCGGATTTGTCCTTAAAGCGCAGATCAATAAATTTGACAATGTGTTTGTTTTTATCCTGCCAGCTATTAATATGGTATAAAGAAGTAAATTGGCGGAAAAATTTTCCAGGAATAGTTTGCAGGGCCTTCAGAACTACAGGGGTATGTTCGCTTTTGGGCAGGGATTGTTTCCGGCAGATACCCGGACCGGGTAAATTCAGCGTTCCAAACAGCATTTCCTTGGGAGCTTCAATAACAAAGTCCCAGTTAGCGATGCCCCGCAGTGCCGGCAAAACGGAGAGCTTTATTCTGCTCTTTGGCGCGCTGAATTTATTCCGCAAAAAATGCTCTACTTTCATGCGGATAATAAGGCGTAGTAACAGGTAAAGACCCGTTAATCCCAGAGAAAGGCAAGCAACTTTGTGCGGTGCCCAGCTGGAGAAAAAAACAGGGAGAAAAAGGAAAACTAAAAATGGATCAAAAAACATGAGCAGATTGCCTGCACACCGTTTTGACGAAAAGGGCCAAAAGAGGAGCGTGCCGTAAGAGTTTAAAGAATCAAGAATTCCATGGGATATGGCGCCGGCCGCAGCCCAGAAAAAGTATTCTAATGGATTGCCCCGGTAATCGAGGAAAAATAATCCTGCAATTACTGCTGAGAGGACTATAAAACCCGCTAGGGAATGGGTTGCTCCCCGGTGGTTTCTGATAAAGTACAGATCTCCCTTAAGCATGGCCACAACATCCAGGTCGGGGGCAACTGCCCCCAGCAAAGCTGCGCCGTAAACGGGATTATAAGGTGAAAGAGGCTCATTGCTAAGAGCACCTATTGCCAAGCCAACAATTCCATGGGTAAAAGGATCCACCGGAAACACTCCTAATGGGCTTACTTGGTTTACATAATACACGTATCATTATAGCACAGCTAAATGGAAAAAAGAGAAGAAAATAACGGTAAAAGCGAATTAAAAATGTAAGTGTTGTTCTTTTCCCTGAAGTATAGTAATGATTTTGCTCAAATAATGGACATGAATGTTTTCGTTCTTTCATAAAGTGTATTAGAAAGGCAGTTTTTTGCTCAAAAAACCGCGGCAAAGGGGGGCTTGCACAGATGAGTAGAAAGAGTGCATTATGGGTCCTGGTTATCGTTCTTATTGCGGCTGTCTGGTTTAGTTACAGGGCGGGGCCGGAGAAAAGGCTTTCCACGGAGCATGACGGCAATACGCTTGTTGAAGAGGATTTTAACGTGCAAGAACGAGGGGACGAGGAGGTTGCAGGTGACATTAAGCTGGAGTATTTAGGACATTCCGCTTTTTTGCTGGAGGCGGAGGGTTTCAGGTGTTTAATGGATCCCTACTCTCCCCAGGTTGGCTATGGAACCTTAGAGGTAGAAGCGGATGTGGTTACCATAAGCCATGAGCATATGGATCACAATTACGCGGCTGCTGCTTCTGAAGCCAAAGTTTTAAGGGGCCTCACTCCCGACGGCCTTGGCTGGGAAGATATTGCCTTCTCCGAGGGTAAGATAAGCATTTTTGGCTTGTCCACTTACCACGACAGTGCGTCCGGTAAACTGCGGGGAAGAAATATGGCGTTTGTTTTTGACATCGGCGATGTTAGACTGGTGCATCTGGGTGACCTTGGACATATTCTTGGCGAGTCGGATGTGGAGAAGCTAAGCCCTGTGGATGTTCTCCTTGTTCCCGTGGGAGGGCATTATACCATTGATGCCGCGGAAGCAAAGGAGGTCGTGCAACAACTTTCTCCCTCCGTTGTCATCCCCATGCACTACCAGACGAGTACAACTCAGAATTGGCCAATAGAAACAGTTAAAACATTTCTGGAAGGGGAAAATGTCAGGGAAAAGGAGAGCCGGGTATTGATTTCCCGGAATTCATTGCCCGAGGAAAGAGAGATTTGGGTGCTTGAAAGGAAGGAGTGACCGGCTGTTGTTTTTAAAAATAAAAAGAAACGGTTTTACCGGAATTGCTTTAACCTGCTTTTTACTCTTTTTTATATTAACTGTTGCCGGATTTTGTTTAGCCGGGTGCGGGAAGCAATTATCCCTTCCGCCGGAGACTAAAACACCTGCTAATAGCAGCGAAGAGGCGGAAAACGAGCTGGGCGGGCCGGAAACAGAGGAACCGCATGCTGTGGTTCTGTACTTTGCCGATAAGCAGGCTGCATGCCTGGTCAAAGAAGAAAGGGCTATCACAGAAGAAGATAAAGACCCCCGTATCTTTGCCCTGGAGGCTTTAATAGAGGGGCCGGTAAATTCCGGTCTGGAGCGGACAATTCCTGCTGACGCCAAAGTGTTGGATATATCTGTTGAGCGCGGGATCGCCCAGGTTAATTTTTCCCGTGAACTGCAAACCAGCCATTGGGGCGGGTCTACCGGGGAAATACTTACGGTTTATTCAATTGTCAATACACTGTCCCAGTTTCCGGAAATTGAACAAGTAAAAATTATCATTGAAGGCGCAGAAATAGAGAGCCTTGCAGGCCATATGGAGTTAGATAAACCTCTTGAGCCGGATTTCGGGTTGCTTTCACCTTAAAGGCTCCGGCAGGAGAAAAGTTTACTTGCAATCCTCGCCATTTACTTCATGCCACAGTTCCTGCATAATTAATTCAGGAAGAATGGCGCAGTCTTCTATGGGTAAATAGTGGGTTGCGGAAGTATCGAAAAGAACATTGTCCGCAAGGGAAAACTCTCTATCGTTGTGCCAGGAGACAAAAATAACCGGTACTCTAGGGAAGGGTCGAAAGAGCAGTGAATAGCTGCCCATGTCAGCTGGTTTGGCCCCAAGGCGTGCGGCTTTCTCCTGCAAAAGCGGACTGTTAATTCCGAATTTACGGAAAATGGGGTGCGTATTTCCCTTCTGCTCAGGTTCTGTATAAGCCCGGCCTCCCGGCAGATCCTTAAAAGCTACCAATTCCCCGCTCAGGGGGGTTCCGTCTGCACAGGCAAGGTAATGGAGAAATAATATCCAAAGATTTATATTGTCCTTGCATTCAGGGAAGAGGGCCTCGATTTTGCCGCTGCTGTGATGGACGAGATATTTCCTGTTTAAGTAAGGAAGTAGATAGCTA
>JAAYFF010000009.1 GCA_012728375.1 Bacillota bacterium
ATGCAGTTATATTATACCATAAAATCCTATACATTCCTATACCTTTTTAAGATAAAAAAATAAAAAAAATTAACCCTTGAAGCATTGTGCTGCAAGGGTTTGTAGGTTTTCGTTTTTTATTAAGTTGTCAAACTAACGAGGCTGGTTCTTTTCTTTAAGTATTTTTAGTCACTTATGACAGCTTTAAATTGTAATAAGTCAAATATGACAGAAAAATATAGTAAAAATTTAGTTAAAATACAGTTTTAATGGCGCAATTATTGAGCGATTGTACCTTTGTTTAAAATTTATTAAACTGGCATGTTACTTGCAATATACTGTTAAGCGAAAATTTATAATGGACTAATTATTGTGGGGTTACCCCTAAACTTTATATTCGTAAAATTGGCACGGTGTTTGCAATATATAATGTCAAATAAAAATTGTTGGACTCTTTCTAATATTAGGGAAAGGGGGGCTACGCAAAGAATCCAGCAGCTGAGCTCTTACTAAAACATCATCAAAGGTCATAATTGTCCGTTGTTCTCCCGGGAGGTAAAGATTTTAAGGTAAAAGAATAATTGCAGCTTTTAATCGTAATTAAACCCTCTAATTTATCGCAGCATTTGTCGTATTCCTCAATTAATTTACTGCAAAATTTTTTTACCGAAGGAAATAGACAAAAGCGCGAGGAGTGAAAAAGTGAAAAAAGTACTTATTGTCTCTGTTCTGGATACCAAAGGTGTAGAGGTTAGTTTTTTAAGAGAGCAGGTTAAGAATTTTGGCGCCGATGTAATGGTTATGGACTGCGGGATTTTAGGAACGCCCTATTTTCAGGCCGATATTACCCGTGAAGAGGTTGCCAAGGCAGCCGGCTTTACTCATGAGGAAGTTCAAAAAATTCCCTCCGAGGGAGAAGCTATGGGGACAATGATCCAGGGAGCTGTCAAGATAGCACAGGAATTGTATAAAGAAGGAAAATTTGACGGAGTCCTCAGCCTCGGCGGGGCAATGGGCACCGGCCTTGGATCTGCCGTTATGCGTTCCCTTCCCTTCGGGGTACCTAAAGTCCAAATTTCTACAGTGGCGGCTGTGGGAGATGTTGTCAGCGCTGCTGTAGGAACAAAAGACATCTTAATGTACCATTCGGTGACGGATGTGGCGGGCTTGAACCGTCTGACAAGAAGAGTCTTTACGAATGCGGCTGCCGCGGTAACTGCCATGGTTAATGCACCCGCGATTACACAGGAAGAAAAGAAACTTGTAGCTGTCACAACACTGGGAACTACAGAAAGGGCCGCAGATGGAGTTAGAAAAAGACTTGCTGAAAAAGGATTTGAAACAGTCACTTTCCATACTACGGGTGTCGGCGGAACAGCTCTGGAAGGTTTGTTAGGCAAAGACGAAAATGTTGTCGACGGTGGGGTAGTGGAGCTTTCTCTCCACGAATGGGTCGACCGTATTGCCGGCGGTCTCTATCAGGCTCCGCCCGATCGTTATGAAAATGCCGGTAAAAAAGGCTTGCCGCAGGTGTACGTCCCCGGCTCAGCTGACTTCATTGTCCACGGTCCCGGACAGGAGAAGTTTAAAGGCCGCGTTTCTCATCCGCACAACGCTGCTATCACCTTGTACCGGACCTCCAGGGAAGAATTCGCAGAACTTGGGAAGACCCTGGCAGAAAAAGTGAATAAAAGCCTTGGCCCTGTCGCTATTGTTATCCCCATGAAGGGATTCTGCGTACATGACCGTGAGGGCGGGCCTCTTTATGACCCGGATGCCAACATGGGCTTTGTGGAGGCAGTGGAAGCTCATGTCAATGATAATATTATCGTCAAGAGAGTTGATGCTTATGTTTTAGATGATGATTTTATTGATGTTGTCGTTGATACGTTTATAGAGATAAGCAAAAAGGTCTCATAGGCTTGCAGGACTTTTGATACCAAAAAAATAATATATATTAAAAAATAATATATATTATTATATTATCATATTATTATATTAACATATCAGAGGAGGTTTTAAGAAGTGATCGACTTAAGGGAGTATATCAGGCGGTGTGAGGAGATTGGTCAATTAAAGCGGATCACTGCAGAGGTCGACTGGGATATGGAGATCTCCCATATCTCCAAAATGAACGAGGAAAGAGGAGGCCCGGCCCTTCTTTTTGAAAATGTTAAGGGTTACAGCTCTCCTGTCTTTACCGGAGCATTTGCGACGACCGAACGTCTCTCCCTCGTCCTGGGCATGAAGCCCACCAACTCCTTTGTTGAACTTTGCAAGGAATGGATGAGGCTCTCGCTGGGTAAAGTTATTCCGGCTGTTGAAGTCAAGACCGGCCCTGTAATGGAAAACATTGATGATGCAGACAAACTTCACCTGGATAAGTTTCCCGTGCCGAAGTTTTATCCCCTGGATGGCGGCCGCTATATCGGGACGACGGTCTTCCTCGTAATCCAGGACCCCGAAACGGGAAAGGTTAACCTTGGCACCTACCGCATGCAGATGTTGGACAACAACCGCTGCGGAGTTCAGATGCTGCCCGGCAAGCGCGGTACGAGAATCCTGGCGAAGTACAAAAAAATGGGTAAGAAAATGAAGGCTGCTGCTGTCATCGGTTGCGATCCCCTTCTTTTCATGGCCGGTGCGCTGCAGCAAGAAGGAGTCAACCAGTACGACGTAGTGGGTACCATGAGAGGGGCGCCGGCAGAGTACATTGTCAGCGACTTTACAGGGCTTCCCATCCCTGCCAATGCTGAAATAGTCCTCGAGGGAGAGATCGATCCGGAAAACTTCCAGCCCGAAGGTCCCTTTGGCGAGTATACCGGCTACTATACGGATGAGCTTGAAAAGGTTATTAAGAAACCCTGCCTGGAAGTAAAGCGTGTGCTGCACCGCAATAACCCGGTTCTCTGGGCTACCTCCGTAGGAAGACCCGTTACGGATATTCATATGCTCCTGGCCTTTACCAGAAACGCTACCCTGTGGAGCGACTTGGTAAATATGAAGATTCCCGGCATCCAGTCCGTGTACAGTCCTCCGGAGGCAGCTGGACGCTTCTGGGCGATCGCTTCCATAAAACAAGCTTATCCGGGACACGCCAACCAGGTGGCTACAGCGATGATTTCTACCACAACAGGCGCTTACGGCCTCAAAGGAGTAATTGTCGT
This sequence comes from Bacillota bacterium, assembly GCA_012728375.1. Taxonomy (GTDB): domain Bacteria; phylum Bacillota; class Dethiobacteria; order DTU022; family UBA8154; genus DUNV01. The sequence continues at coordinate 3,147 of JAAYFF010000009.1, forward strand.
GGATGACGATATTCAGGCCGATGATATCGGCAGGGTAATTTGGGCTCTCTCTGTCCGCTACAATCCTGCCCGCGATACGGAGATCATCAAGCGGGGTCGTTCAACTCCCTTAGATCCGTCCCTGGATCCCGATTCCGACAAGCTGATCACTTCCCGTATCCTTATCGACGCTACCACTCCTTTTGAATGGGGCGACAAAGCACCCAAGGAAGTAAAACTTGACGACGCGATGCAGAAAAAAGTTCTGGAACGCTGGAAAGAATATGGTTTTGAGGAGTAAAAAATTATGATCGTGTTCCTAAGCAGGAACAGTGACATATTATGTCGAAATTCAATAGAAATTGTAAAATAAGAAAGGAGTTTAAAGACAAAATGATGCAAAAAAATATTGCTGCTGCTGTCGAGAAGGCTAAAAAAATCAAACTCGTTATTTTTGACGTTCACGGGGTTCTGTCGAACAATGACGTTTTATACGACAGCCAGGGGAATAGAATCAGGCAATTCTGCCATGAGGACGGTTTTGGCATGAATGCCATGATGTTGATGGGAATTGAAGTGGCAGTTATAACCAGAAAGTCCAAGTCGGTTGAAGCCAGAATGGCAGATATCGGAGTAAAACGGTTTTATCAGACGAAAGAGAAAATTGCCAAGTATGAAGAACTGCTGAAAGAACTGAACATTACGGATGAAGAAGTCTGCTATGTGGGCGATGAAGTTATCGATTGCGGCGTCATGAAGAGAGTAGGGTTCGCTGTTGCTCCCTCGGACGCTAAAAAGATGGCCATGGAAATTGCAGACTATGTGACGGAAAAGGCCGGCGGATATGGTGTAGCCAGGGAGCTGGCGGAATTCATACTGGAAGCTCAGGGCAAATGGCAGCCCTTCTGCGAGAAAGTCATGGCTAAAGGCTGGTAATAACGATCATTAATCTTTACTCAAGCCAACTAAAGGAGGTTCAATAAGTGTTCATAGATAATAGAGAATATATCAAAGCCTTAGATGCTGCAGGGGAATTAGTAACCATCAACCAGGAAGTCGATTGGGACTTGGAAGCCGGGGCTATTGTGCGCAAAGTATGCGAAGAAAAAGGCCCGTCTCCCTTAATGAATAAGATCAAAGACTATCCGGGACACCGCTATTTCGGAGCTCCTTTGGCCAGCTACCGGAAACTCGCCATTTCCTTAGGGCTGCCTCCGGAGAGCAGTATCCCTGAAATTGCAGCAGTCTATCTCGAGCGGACCAACAAAGAGCCGGTGAAACCTGTCCTGGTTGATAAAAGCAAGGCTCCCTGCAAGGAGAATATCTTTATCGGCGATAAAGCCGACATGCTTGAGCTCCTTCCTGCACCTATGGTGCACGAAGGTGATGGTGGACGCTACCTTTCCACCTGGCACTTCATCGTCACTAAGGATCCCGATAACGGCGATGTGAACTGGGGGATGTACCGTCAGATGGTCTATGACGGCAAAACAATGACCGGCAACCTGCTGCCCTTCTCCGACGGCGGTAAGGTTTTCCACGGGAAATACAAGCCTGCCGGGAAAGCGATGCCTTTTGCCACAGTTATAGGACCGGATCCCATTTCAGCTATCGCCGCCTCGGCTCCCGCACCCATGCCGGAGACGGATTTTGCCGGTATGCTGATGGGAAAACCGATTGAGCTGGTTAAATGCGAGACAGTTGATCTTGAAGTTCCGGCCCATGCGGAGATTATTATTGAAGGGGAAATCCTCCCCGATGTCTCCCTGGAAGAAGGACCCTTTGGCGAATACACGGGTTACCGCACTTCCCCCAGGGATTTCAGGCAAGTATACCGGGTCAAAGCCATAACTTTCCGCAATGATCCCATTACCACCATCTCCAATATGGGTGTGCCTACTGATGAAGGACAGCTGCTGCGTTCCTTCTCCCTGGGCCTGGAGATGGATAAACTTCTCCGCAGCCAGGGTATCCCCATTACGGGCGTATATATGATGCCGGAGTCGACCCATCACCTTGTTATCGTTGGTGTCAAACCAATCTATACAAACATAGCTGCCCAGATTGCACAGACAGTTTTTGGCAGCAAGCTCGGCCCCTGGTTCCATATGGTGGTCGTTGTGGATGACAAGTGCGACATTTATAACTTTAACGAGGTCTTACATGCCTTGACAACAAAATGTCATCCAATAAACGGGATCCATATCTGGCAGGGTGTAGGAACGCCTCTGTATCCCTTCCTCAGCGCTGCTGAGCGCACAAATTCAGTTGGTCCGAAAGTGCTTTTTGACTGCACCTTCCCGCTGAATTGGGATCCGATGAGTGAGGTCCCGAGTCTGGTTTCCTTTAAAACTGTTTATCCAAAGGAAATCCAGGAGAAGGTCCTTGCCAACTGGAAGAATTACGGATTTAAGTCTTAATGGAAGGAGATGCGAAAATGTTCAAATACGACGTCTATATCAATAGCCTTGCAGATCTACCGGAAGAAAAGGAAATTAAGCTGTCAGTAAGGGATTTAACACCTGGGAAACAACGCTATGCATACAAACACGTAATGGCCAAGGTTTCTGCAGATGCGGATAAATATCCCGATAAATTGCAGGTCCGGTTTGGGAGAGGGCAAATTCATTCCCAGCCTTATTCCATTCAGGTTATGAAGGAAGTTAGCATTATTCCCGAACGCTGGTTATAATTAAGCTGACCATAACAAGTATTGTTGCTGTTTAGTTAAAAACCGGCAGGAAAATAGCAGTGACTTTTTCTGCCGGTTTTTTCCCACCTTTTTGGTGGAACCAATGTTAAAAGGGAGGTTGCAACTGTGAGGATAGCGGTTGGGATATCCGGAGCGACAGGAGCGATCTACGGTATCAGGATTGTGGAGGCCCTGCACCAGCTCGGTGTACAAATCCACCTCGTTATCTCGGATGCCGCGAAAAAGACTATCGAGATGGAGACTAACTACACTATTGAGCAAGTCGAGGCTATGGCCACCGAAGTACATGATAACAGTAATGTCGGTGCTTCTATAGCCAGCGGCTCTTTTATGACCCATGGGATGATCATAGCGCCCTGCTCTATCAAAAGTCTTTCTGCCATCGCAAACTCTTTTAACACGAACCTTCTGGTAAGAGCTGCTGACGTGGTGTTAAAAGAAAAAAAGAAGCTGGTCCTCATCGTAAGAGAAACTCCCCTCCACCTTGGACATTTACGGTTAATGGCAACAGTGGCGGAAAACGGCGGAGTTATTTTACCCCCAATGCCTGCTTTTTATAATCTGCCCGAAACCATTGATGATATTATTAATCAGACAGTTGGGAAGGCTTTGGACCAGTTTGATCTTAAACACGATTTATTTAACCGCTGGCGCGGTCCTGAGTATCTGAAAACAATAAAGAAGAATAGAAAGGAAGTTATTTGACAGAAAGGAAGTTATTTAATCAGTCCGTATCGTTAACAAACTTGTGCTGCCCCGTTTGGGGCGGCATTTTATTATTGCCTGTTCAAGATGCGCTCCCGGGGAGTTTTTCCCAGACTTTTCGCCGGATGAAAAGGTTCATAATGTCGCTGTCCAGCTTTCCCTCCTTGACCATGAAACCCATGATTTTGAGGGCATTTTCCACGGACATGCCTTTCTTATACGGACGGTCGCTGGCGGTAAGGGCGTCGTAGATGTCAGCGATAGCCAGGATGCGCGCTTCCAGGGGAATTTCGTCCCCTTTCAGTCCCTTGGGGTAACCCTTGCCGTCGAGGTGTTCGTGATGCATGCAGGCCAGTTCGGGTGCCCGGGCCAGCTTCTTGGTAAAGGGCAATTTGGAGAGCATTTTTGCGGTGATGACGACGTGGTCTTCCATAATTTTTCGTTCTTCATCCGTCAGCGTTCCTTTTGCCACAGTGATGGAAGCCAGCTCTGCGGGGCTGAGGAGAGGATACACCTTTCCGTCTTCACCTGTAAAGGTAATCTCGCTCAGGGCTTCAAGCTTTTCCTTTAGTTCATCGTCAATAAAGGTGGCGGGATCGTCAGCCCGGATGATCAATTCCCGGGCCGATTTAAGGAGTTCAATCTTACTTTTGCAGGTGTGTTCATCTTCGAGGGAAGCAGGGGCTGCAAAGGGCAACAAGTCAGCGTTGCCCAGGAGTTCATTTTGAGCGCTTATTTGCCTGTTTTTCTTCAGTATGCTCCATAAAAGGGCATTTCTTTCCTTTTGCAGGGCATAATCAATACGGGCCAGGACCAGGGGGAGCTGTTCGTCGAGGCGGGTTGCCTTGTTCATTACTTTAAGGGGGGTTGCTACTTTGCCGATATCATGAAGCCAGCCGGCCATAACCAGAACTTTAAGCCGGTCTTCATCAAAGAACTCTTTGGCCAGGGGGCCGCTGTCCTCCTGGTTGATCTCCAGGGCAATGAGCTGGGAAAGCCGGCTTACTTGCTGGGTGTGGGTGGCGTTATATGGTGTCTGCGCGTCAATGGCGGTAACAATGACCTGCACAAAGGACTCAAAAAGGTTTTCAATTTCCTGGATTAGCTGCATGTTGGTCAGGGCAATAGCCGCCAGAGACGAAAGGGATTGGACGATGGTCTGGTAACCGATATCAAAGGGAATAATCTTGCCCGTTTCTTCATCAATTGCATTCAGGAGCTGGAGGACGCCAATTACCTCCTCCAGGTGGTTTTTCAGGGGAATAACAAGCATGGAGCGGGTGCGGTACCCGGTCATGGCATCGTATTTGCGGGGACCGGAAAAATCGAAACCTTCAGCCTCATAGACGTCAGGGATATTGACCGCTTCAGCGGTGAGCGCCACATAGCCGGAGACATACTCCCGGCTGATGGGTACAGGGGGCAGGTCGATTTCTTCTCCCTTGCCTCCCCGGAAGGTGTTCATGGTTTTATTATGTATAATCTTCATTCTCAGTTGCTCGCCTTCCACCAGGTAGAGGGTGCCGGCGTCGGCATTGGTCACCCGCCGTGCTTCATACATGATCATTTCCAGGAGCTTATTGCTGTCTTTTTCCGCGGAGAGGGCGATACCGATGGAAGCTAGGTTTTCCAATTGCCTGACAATTTCATCAAAATGTTCGGACCGTTTGATAAAATTCACCTTCTTCCAGGCTTTGCTATTATTAGTATAGCAGAATTTCCTTAACTGTAAATAGTTGCATGTTTTTTGCAAAAGCGGCAGGATTAACGGGGTATTGAAGCGAATATTGCCGGTAAAAATGGAGTTTTTTCCCTTTTTGGAAGGAAAGCTGATATCTTTTATCCCGCCTTTGGAGAGTGGCGCAAATGCTTAAAAAAACCCTTTATCTTGCTGTTTTAGCCTGTCTTTTTCTTACCGGCTGTTTTTTGGGGGCGGATGGCGGGTCCATGGACAGCCGGGATGCCGGGGGGATTGAATTTGGTGACGAACCCGTGCAGGAGTCGCCGGTACTCCCGCCTGAGGATGTTTACCGGCAGGCAACTGTGGCTGCCGTGGGGGATATCATGGTCCACCGGACCCAGTACGTGCGGGCATATAATCCGCAAACGGGCCATTACGATTTTCGGCCGAGTTTTGAAGCGATCGCTTCTTATTTGCAGGAGGCCGATCTGGTTGTAGGCAACTTAGAGACAACCTTTGGCGGTGAAATGCGGGGTTTCAGCGCTTATCCCCGTTTTAACAGCCCGGACGGGATCGCTTTGGCACTGCAGGAGGCAGGATTTGATCTTTTGTGCACAGCCAATAATCACTGCCTGGATACAGGTGAAAAGGGCCTTTACCGCACCATCGAAGTAATTGAGGAAACGGGGATGAAACATTTTGGGACGGCCAGGAACCGCGAAGAGAGGGACAGTCCCTTAATCGTGGAAGTAAACGGAATTAAGCTGTTCTTTCTTGCCTATACTTACGGAACGAACGGTCTTCCCATTCCCAAGGGCAAAGAATATATCGTCAATCTGCTTGTGGAAGAACAAATGATAGCGGATCTTGCCGGGGCCAGGCGGCAGGGTGCTGATTTGGTCATTCTTTACCTCCACTGGGGAGAAGAATATTGTTCTGAGCCTTCGGAGGGGCAGAAAAGGTTGGCCCGGGTTGCGGCACAGGCCGGAGCAGATATTATTCTGGGAAGCCATCCCCATATCATTCAGCCCATGGAATATATTACTGTTCCAGGAGAGCAGGGGGTAGAGAAAAGGGTTTTTGTTGCCTATTCAATGGGAAATTTTCTTTCCAATCAGCACCGGGTAGAAGGCAGCATTTCGACGGATGAAGTGGAGTTCGGCAAGATTCTTTACCTGCACCTGGAGAAAAATGTAAACACAGGAGAAGCCTATCTCCGGGATGTTAATTATGAACTAACCTGGGTGAATCGCGACGACAAACACCGCATTCTGCCCCTTAACAGTGTCTTTGATGAGGGGTCTAAAGGGCATGTTGCGCTGTCTGCGGCTCTTGTAGGGCGGCTGAAGCGGGACGGGGAAAGGCTGCAGGAGCGCCTGAAAGGTTTCGAGCAGGCCGCGCCCCGCATGACGGTTCCGGTTGGGGCTGCAAAATAAAGGTAATCTCGGATGAAGCAGCAAAACGGAGTAAAGCGCGGGATTATTTTTCAGTATTTTTCGCTGCATTCCTGTATAGGTTCTGATGATATTGCCTCTTGGGAGGCCGGTTTTTTTAGAAACAGGGATCCGGCTGAGCCGAGCAGGGAGAAGAACCCGGCAACAGCATAGGCGATGCGGAAGCTTCCGCTGTAATCTGTCAGGAAGCCTCCTATTATGGGTCCCAGGACCTGGCCGATACCGAAAAAGAAGGTTACAAAGCCCATGGCAGTGGAGGCCAACCGGGGACCTGTTTGATCTCCCGTTGCTGCCGCAACAATGGTAGGGATACCTCCCAGGGTCAGCCCGAAAAGAATTACGGAAAAATAGTAGCCCTTCAGGGAGCCTGAGAAGTAGAAGAGGGAATAAGAAACCGCGTTGACGAGATAGACCAGGCATAATCCGTATTTCCTTCCGAGCAAATCGGATATGCCTCCCCACATGGCTGCGGAGAAAATGCTCAGGCTGCCGGCCAAAGCCCACATAGCTCCGCTCTGGCCTTTGGACAAGCCAATTTCCGTATTTAGAAAGGCATGGAAAAAGGTTGAATAAATGACGTAGGAAAGGCCGTACATTAGATAGACACAGCCAAGATGCCAGACTTCCTTGCGGCGATAAATAAAGCGCCACGGCGCGGCATTCTGTTCGGATAATTGGGGAGAAGCGGCGGAACCTGAAGCTTCCGCGTTCCGACAGGGGGCGTTGGAAACGTTATCCGTAGAGGGAGGTTCTTTTGTTATCCGTTTGGCTGCCGGAGTCTCCTGCGGATGATCCCGCAGGAAGATGAAGCTGACACAGGTAATGAGAAGTACCAGAATCCCCATGGCATACCAGGCGGTGGTCCAGCTCTTTGTACTGAGAATGGGAGGAACGATGAGCCCGGAAAGAAGAACTCCGATACCCGGTCCTCCGCCGACAATGCCGGTTGCCAGCCCCCGGTGCCGGCTGGTGAACCAGAGGGAACCCAGAGCCATAGCAGGTATATAAACCCCGCCGCTGCCTACACCTGTAAGAAAACGCATCACCAGCGTGGAGCGGAAGGTGGAGGCCGACCCGGTAAGGATGAGGCTAACGCCGATTAACAGCAGCGAAACGGTGATTATTTTGCGGCTGCCATAACGGGAGGCCAAGTAGCCGCCTGCCAGGGCAAAGGCGAGGTAACCGACAAAGTTTGCCGTTCCCAGTAAGCCTGCTTGGGTCCAGTTTAGCCCGAGCCCTCCGGCCATATCGGGAAGAATGAGACTGTAAGCCATGCGGCCGAAACCGTGGGAGCCGATGACTGCCAGCAAGCCGGTAAAGATGACGATCCAACCATAATGAAAAATTTTTTTCCCCTCTTCTGTCTGCTCCATCTTGCTTTTTCTCCCTGCAGCCTTGATACGGTTATATTCAATAAAGTAATGGGCTTTTCCTGCTTGGTGAAGCACGGGGACGGTTCTTCTGCTTCATATCTGCAAAAAAGAACAATGAAATGAAGCAGAAGAACCGTCCCCGTGCTTCACTGGGCGAGCTGATATATTTTTACGGGTTTGCTTTTTCCTTTGACGGAAATTTCACCCATGGGCTCCAGGGGAATGCGGCCGGCCACTTCTTCATAAACCGTTTCGCTGACGAGAACCTGTCCGGGCTTGGCGTTGGATTCCAATCTGGCGGCGAGGTTGACGGCGTCTCCGATGGCGGTATAGTCCATGCGGCTTACGGACCCGATATTCCCGACGACAGCATCGCCGGTATTGATCCCGATACCGAACTGCAGTGTGACCCCCGCCATTTCCTGGACTTTTTTCTGCAGAGCAGCCCCTTCCCTGGTAATAGCCTGGGCTGCTTTGACCGCCCAGAGGGGGTGATCCTCCAGGTCCAGGGGTGCATTGAAGAGGACCATGGCCGCGTCGCCAATAAATTTGTCGATGGTCCCTTTGTTTTCAAAAATACAGCGCGTCACAATTTCGAAGTATTCGTTGAGAACAGCCACCACGCCCTCCGGGGGAAGTTTTTCCGAAAGGGGGGTAAATCCCCGGATGTCAATAAATAGTATAGAAATACGGCGCCGGGTTCCTCCCAGTTTTAAATTTTCCTCGCCGACGGTGAGGATCTGGTCGACGACCTGGGGTGCCACGTAGCGGCCGAAGATACGCGTTACCCGCTGCCTGTTGCGCTGCTCGACGACGAAATTGTAGACCAGCGCGGTTATGTAACTCCCCGACAGTGAAATAAGGGGATAAACGCTTTCTACATAGATGGAACGCTCATTAAAGAGGTTTGAGGTAATGACGAAGAATACAGCGCTCATGGCCAACAGGCCGGCGAATCCCAAAATCGGACGCAGTGCCTGGTAGATGAACATGGAGAGCAGTGCCAAAAGAAAGACCAGCAGCAGGTTCAGCCACAATGGAAGGGGGTAGATAGGGCCTGCCTCCAGCAGGGTGTGAAGTATATTGGCATGGACTTCGACGCCGTACATGGGGTTGTCCCTGGCAAAAGGAGTAAAATAGTAATCGCCCATCCCCGGTGCATAAAAGCCTACCAGAACTATTTTGTTTTCAAAGGTGGAGGGAGGGTATGCCTCTTCCACCACCAGATGGTAGGGGAGAACGGGGAAATTTCCCGGTCCTCCGCTGTAATTGATGAGCGTGCATCCTCCCGGGTCCAGGGGGTATTCGAACTCTCCCAGGGGCAGGATGGAGCGCCCCGGCTCAAAAACTGCGTCCAGGTGCGTATAAAGTTCGTCTAAAGTCATTTTCTGCGCAAGGGCCCAGATTACATCGTCAAAGGAAGCCAGCGGCCAGCCTTCGTACTCCATCCAGAGAATAGCCCGGCGCAAGATTCCGTCAGGATCGGGCGTGACATTGACATATCCCGCCTCTGCCACCTCCCGGAGTTCAGGAAGCGGCAGGGTTATGTCAGAAGGCGTAAGAAATCCCCGAATCCGGCTGATTGCCGGAGGTGCATCGATGGGGTACACGACCGGTGCCGAGCGCGCGGTTGCCTCCACCAGGGCCTTATCATGGCTTCTTTCCCTGGACGGTTCGGAAATGATGATATCAAATCCTACAACCGATGCTCCGCCCTCTGTCAGGACATCCAGCAGCCTGGCGTGGATATCCCTCTCCCACGGCCACCTGCCAAGCTTTTCCAGGCAGCTTTCCGTAATCCCGACGATGAGAATATCGCTGCAGGGGTCTTCTGCTCCGCGCAGTGAAAAGCGCAGGTCCAGCGAGCTTTTCTCCAAATTGCCGAAAAGGTTAAAATAGCAGAGTATGAGGGCCAGAATTCCCAAACCGCCCCCAATGACCAAGGATACTGAAAATGAGAAAGAACGATTTTTTTTGCGCAAAAGAAACTCCTTTATTGTCTAGATGGTATTATTCTCTATTTTTCATTTTATTTTACATTCCATAAAAAATAGATTTTTCCTGCCCACGGTTATTTTTAATTTTTATTAAAAAAAATTTTATAAAAAAGAAGGAAATTTGTTTAGGATGGAGAATATGTGTTATGAATAAAAGATATCATATAATAAAAGATGTTCTTTGGGGGCAGGTTTTCCCTGGAGTTCTTTTAAAAAAAGGAGGAAAAAAGATGTTGTTAAAGGGTTCAAAGACTGAGAGGAATATTTTAACGGCTTTTGCAGGGGAGTCCCAGGCCAGGAACCGCTATAATTATTATGCCAGTCAGGCCAAGAAAGAAGGGTTCGTACAAATATCGGCAGTTTTTGAAGAAACGGCCAACCATGAGAAGGAGCATGCCAAGAGGCTCTTTAAGCTGCTGGAGGGAGGGGAAGTGGAGATTCAGGCCTCTTTTCCCGCCGGAGTAATCGGCACGACGCTGGAAAATCTCCGCGCCTCCGCGGGTGGAGAAAACCATGAATGGACGGATATGTATCCCTCATTCGCCGCAGTAGCCAGGGAAGAAGGTTTTAACGAGATAGCAGACATATTCGAAGCTATCGCTGTGGCGGAGAAGCAGCATGAAAAGCGCTTTTTGGGCCTTCTCGCCAATGTGGAAAACGGCAAAGTCTTTAAAAAGGAAAAGAGTATTTCCTGGATATGCCGCAACTGCGGTTACCGCCATGAGGGAGAGGAAGCACCGGAGACATGTCCTGCCTGCAACCATCCCCAGGCTTATTTTGAAGTCCTCGCTGAAAATTGGTAAGAAACGGGAAGCGCGGGCAAAAAAGAGTGCACTAAAAAAACTAGGAGGCCTAGAGGAGAAATGACGGAGAGCAGACAGGTTTACAAATGTGAAATTTGCGGGAATATAGTGGAGATACTGCACGGGGGCAAGGGGCAGCTCGTCTGCTGCAACAAGCCCATGAAGCTGCTGGAAGAGAACACCGTTGATGCTGCTCTGGAGAAGCATGTCCCGGTGGTGGAGAAAACGGAAAAAGGCGTGAAGGTTAAGGTGGGGAGCGTAGCCCACCCCATGGAAGAAAAGCATTATATCGAGTGGGTGGAGATTATCTCCGGCGATAAAATTTGCCGCAAGTGGCTGAAGCCGGGAGAGGTGCCGGAGGCGGATTTTGTTGTCGATTCCGGTGAGGTCGTTGCCAGGGAATACTGCAATCTCCACGGCCTGTGGAAAAGTTCAGGGGCTGTGTGAAAGAGAAATGTATTGAAGAGAAAGATTATAAGGGAAAAAAACTGTTTTAAGGGAACTTTTCGGTGCAACCCGCAAAAATTTTGCGGGTTTTTCTTTTTCCACGGCAAAAAATATGTTCTGCTGCAGGAAACGGTATTTGCTTTTAGCGTCTTAGACAGCAAAAGTATTTTTTAATGCTATTTTAATTTTTAGATGCTGTTTTTTTATGACTTTTTAATTTTAATTTTTATAAAATAGTTAGGCCTGCGGCCGGGCATTGAGTCTGGAAGGAGTGAAAAAATGTCTAACAAGCTGCCCGACGTTGAAGAAATCCTGGAGGGTGCCGTAAAAAAGCACGGGTTAGCCGTAGTTCCGCTTTTGCAGGAAATCCAGGAGCATTTCCGCTATTTGCCCGAGGAAGTGCTGCGCAAACTTTCCCAAAAGACCGGAATTCCCTTGATAGAAATCTATCACGCGGCAACCTTTTATAATTCATTATACTTAACACCGAGAGCCAAGCATCAGATCAATATTTGTACCGGAACTACCTGTCATATCCGGGGGAGCGGAAAACTTATCGAAGAAGTCTTCCAGGTTTTAGGCATAGGTCCCGGGGAGACAACTTCCGACGGCAATTTTACGCTGGAAACGGTGAACTGTCTCGGCTGCTGTGCCGTTGCCCCCGCGATGGTTGTGGACGGGAAGTATTATGGAAACCTTACACCCGGCGATGTCCGGGAAATCCTCAATAAAATTATGGAAAAGGCAGCAGTGGAAGAATAACAGTTTCCGGAAAGCCGGAAAAAGATGCTGCCGGCAGGGGGTGTATTGTTTGGAAGCGACGAGTAGGTTGGCAGTACCGGAAGATTTAGCCGGCTTGCGGGAAAGGCTCAAGGATAGGCTTGATGAAAAAAAGCCGCGGCTTGTGGTATGCGGTGATACTGGCTGTACGGTTCGCGACTCGCGCGAGCTCGCCGCGGCGATAGAGAAGATTCTCAGCGAGCAGGGGCTTAGCGACAGAGTAGAACTTAAGGTTACGGGCTGCCTCGGTTTTTGTGAAAAGGGGCCTCTGATGCTGGTCTTCCCGGGCGCGATCCTTTATCAGAAGGTTCAGCCGTCGGATGCCGGGGAGATCGTGGAGAAGACGGTGCTGAAAAACGAGCTTGTGGAAAGGCTTCTCTATACGGACCCGGAGAGCGGACTTCCCGTTGCCTGTGCCTATGATATACCTTTCTATAAGCTGCAAAACCGCGCTCTTTTGGAAACTTGCTGGTATATCAACCCGCTTGATATTTATGATTATATTGCCCGGGGCGGTTATGCGGCCCTGGCAAAAGTTCTGGGGGGGATGACCCCTGAGGCTGTGATTGCTGAGATGAAGGAGGCCAGGCTGCGCGGCAGGGGAGGGGCCGGCTTTGCTACAGGGCTTAAATGGGAATTTTGCCGCTCTTCCCCCGGTGAGGAGAAGTATATTCTCTGCAATGCCGACGAGGGGGACCCGGGTGCTTTTATGGACAGGAGCCTCCTGGAGGGCAATCCCCATGCAGTGCTCGAGGGCATGATCATTGCCGCGTATGCTGTGGGGGCGAAGGAAGGAGTTATTTATATCAGAATTGAGTATCCCACTGCGGTTCTTAAACTGGAAGAGGCAGTGCGGCAAGCCCGGGAGCTGGGCCTTCTGGGGAAGGATATTTTCGGTTCGGGCTTTGATTTTGACGTGATCATTAGCAAAGGTGCCGGCGCTTTTGTCTGCGGCGAAGAGACCGCTCTGATCCGTGGGGCTGAAGGGAAGGTGGGCGAGCCGCGCCAGAAGCCTCCTTTCCCGGCAGATGTGGGCTTCAGGGGCAAGCCCACGGTCATAAATAATGTGGAAACCTTTGTGAACGTGCCGCTGGTTATTAATCAAGGAGCCGCCCTTTATCACAGTACCGGCACTGAGAGTTCCGGGGGGACTAAGATTTTCTGCCTGGTGGGCAAGGTGAAAAACACGGGGCTTGTGGAGGTCCCCTTCGGCACCACGCTGCGGCAGATTATTTTTGGCATCGGAGGCGGCATCAAGGACGGCAAGAAATTTAAGGCGGTGCAGACCGGCGGTCCTTCCGGCGGCTGCCTTCCCGAAGCAATGCTTGATTTAAAGGTTGATTTCAGCGATCTCGCGCAGGCGGGCTCGATTATGGGTTCCGGCGGTATGATCGTTATGGACGAGGACACGTGCGTTGTGGATGTAGCCCGTTATTTTCTGCAGTTCCTGAAAAGCGAATCCTGCGGGAAATGCTTTTCATGCCGGGTGGGGATTGACCGCTTGCTGGAAATCTTGGACCGCATTATCGCGGGAAACGGCTCTGTTGAAGATCTCGCTCTCCTCGAGGAGCTGGCGGTGACCGTTAAGGATACGACCATGTGCGGATTGGGCCAGACTTCGGCAAACCCCGTTCTCTCTACGCTGAGGTATTTCCGCGACGAATACCTCGCGCATGTAAGGGACAAGCGCTGCCCCGCGGGGGTCTGCCGCTCCCTTTTCCGTTACCGTATCGATGAAGATCTTTGCGCCGGCTGCGGTGCCTGCGCGGAGCAGTGTCCTGCCGGGGCCATCAAGGAGACCGATGAAGGCTGCTACCGCATTGATCACGGCCTGTGCACCGTTTGCGGTGCCTGTGCAGAAACCTGTGCGCTTGACGCGATCACGAAAGATTAGAGGTGGATAAAGTGGTACAAATGACGCTGAACGGGCTTAGGGTCGAGGTAGAGGAAGGTATGACCATACTGGAGGCCGCCCGTTTTTACGGCATTAACATTCCAACCCTCTGTTACCATGAAGGTCTGAGCCCCTACGGGGCGTGCCGCCTTTGCCTGGTGGAAATCGGGCCTTCCGGGCAGTCGAAGCTGGTAAGCTCCTGTACCCACCGGGTGGAAGAGGGGTTGGTGGTAAGGACCCACTCGGAACGGGTGGTCAAGCGGAGAAAGATGCTCATTGAGCTTTACCTGGCGACCTGTCCCCAATCCAGGGTCATCCAGGATCTGGCTTCCAAGTATCATGTCACAAGGGTGCGTTTTACACCCCGCTATGAAGATTGCATTCTCTGCGGGCTCTGCGTGCGCATGTGCGCGGAGCAGATGCAGGGAAAGGCCATCGGGTTCGCGCACCGGGGGAGCAACCGCAAGGTTGCCACTCCCTTTGATGTGAAATCCGAAGAATGCCGTTTGTGCGGAGGCTGCATGTATATCTGCCCCGCCTGCCAGAGCAGGTGCCAGGGTCCCCAGGAAGAGGAGCCGCTGTGCAACGCGTGCCTCAATCTGGATCAGCCCTGCCTGAATTATTTTGACGATAACATGTGCTTCATGGATCCCTGCGTCGCGTGTGAATTGGGCGCCGGGCGCGAAGCTAAAGCAAAAAGCAGAGATGGGAGGCTTTAATGTAATGAGTTTTTCGAGAATAAATTCCAGTGCCGCAACCCTTTCCAAAAACAGGACGGAAGAATCTATTAACCACCTGAGCGGGATGTGTGTCACCTGCATTGACGGTTGCATCGGAATGTGCGAAGTGGGCAAATCCGCATACCGCGGGCATGAGGTCCTCTATCCGCAGCCCTTTGGGCTGATCAGCACTGCTTCGGAGAAGAAATATCCCCTTGACTATTCCCATTTTTCTATTATGGGCACGGCAACGGGGGCAGTGGGCATCGAACCCGACAGCGACAAGGCCATTTTTTCCTCGGTAAACCTGGAGACGAGGCTGGGCCGCGACAAGGGCATAAAATTAAGATTACCGATCATAATTTCCGCGATGGGTTCAACCCGCGTGGCGAGCATGAACTGGGACGGGCTTGCGGTGGGAGCAGCCCTGGCGGGAATAATCGTCACCATCGGCGAAAATGTCTGCGGCATGGACCCGCAAGTGGAGATCAAAAACGGCAAGGTCGTCAAAAGCCCGGAACTGGAGAGGAGGGTTAAGCTCTTCCAGCAGTGGCAGATGGACGGTTACGGGGATGTAATTGTTCAGGCGAATGTGGAAGACACAAACCTGGGAGTGCAGGAGTATGCCATTCGTGAGCTCGGCGTCCGCACCGTGGAGATGAAATGGGGGCAGGGCGCAAAGGATATCGGCGGAGAGGTAAAGATAAACGATCTGGAACGGGCCGTCACCTTAAAGAAAAGGGGATATATCGTGCTCCCTGATCCGGAAAATCCTCAGGTGGTGGAGGAGTTCAAGCGGGGCGCGTTCAAAGAATTCGAACGCCATTCCCGGGTCGGCATGGCTGATGAGGAATCCTTTGTCCGCCGCGTCGAAGAGCTGCGCAACGCGGGGGCCAAGTATATTTCCCTGAAGACGGGAGCCTACCGGCCGGCTGATCTGGCCCGGGCCATCAAGTTCTGTTCCGTGGCCGGAGTGGATCTTCTCATTCTGGACGGGGCCGGCGGAGGGACGGGCATGAGCCCCTGGAGAATGATGAACGAGTGGGGAGTCCCGCCCGTGGAGCTCCATTCTCTCGCGTACAAAATGTGCTCCACCCTGGCTGCGAAGGGTAAATACGTGCCGGACCTGGTCTTTTCGGGTGGCTTTTCCATGGAAGACCAGATGTTCAAGGGGCTGGCCCTCGGCGCGCCGTACGTGAAGTGCATCGGTATGGCCCGTGCGCCCCTAGCCGCAGCCATGGTGGCAAAAACAATCGGGCGGCAGATTGGCGAGGAAAACTTGCCCGTTTATGTGGAGCGCTTCGGAAGGACCAGGGAACAGATCTTTGTGACTGCTGCAGAACTGAAGAATATGCTGGGCAGCGAAAAATATGCCGAAGTTCCCACGGCTGCCATGGGCGTTTTCACCTACTGCGAGAGGCTGTCCCAGGGGCTCAGGCAGATTATGTGCGGAAGCCGCAAATTTGCTTTGGAATACATTTCCAGAGATGATATTGCCTCGCTGACCAAGGAGGCGGCTGAAGCCAGCGGCATTACCTATATTATGGAGACGGACGGGGAAGAAATAGAAAGAATTTTAGAAGGCTGAGGAGGCGCGTGAGAATGTATTCAAAGCTGGTAGAGCGTGTCACCAATATGCTTGAGGATTCTTTGCGGTATTCTGAAGAAAAACTCGGAGAAATCAATGCCCTGGAACTTTTAAAAAAGAACGATACCGAAGCTCTCGGCTATTTTCGTTACTCGCTGGCCATGCAGGCCGGCAATTTTCTGGGAGAGAACAGCGAACACGTTTTGGAAGTCTTCGTCTGCCCTGAAGAGGCAGACGAAGAAATAACGGCAACCCTGCCGCTGACATTAGTTGTGCGCGTAGAAAAGCATACCGCGGCACTGGCATCAATTGCAGAGGCTTTACAAAACGTTCTTCTTGAAGAATACCGGAAGTTGCTTTCTCCCCTTGCCGACAATCTCGCCCTTTTCTTAAAAGTTTATTTTGTGGATGAAGATGATTTTCTGAGGCGAAAAGGCCTGGCCGCAGCTGTCGGATCTCTGTATGCCCCGGCGCTTCGGGTCTGGAGACGGAGTTTCGTCTAAAAAGTTTTTGTGTTATAATTGAAGGACAGGCCCGGCAGGGGCGTCAATAAAGCGTAAAGGGCAGTGAGATGCACGGATGGGGCATCGCCATAAGAAGCGTTGCAGCTTATTTAAAAGATATCCGGTAGCTTTATTTTACCGAAAACTCCTGGAAGCGTTCGACCTGGACGGTTTTCTTCCTCAAGTAGCTTTCCTATTAAGGGAGGCTGTGCCGGAAATTGACGCTGCTGTTGTTTACCTTTATGATAATGCCGGGAAGCGGCTTGTGCCGGTTTCAGCCTGCGGCTGTGAACTGAAGGATGTCCGGGAGGTACATTTTGAGACAGAGACATCTCTGGTGGGGAAGGCTTTTAGCCGGGGAAGGCCTTTCCTGCAGAGGGAACAGGAAGCTGCCAAAGTCCTTGCACAGTATTTTAAACCCGCATCATGTGCACATTTCAGACCCGGCCAAATTGTGTCCTTATTTTGCGTTCCCATGGATCTTAGCGATGGTACCCGCTTCGGGTGCCTTCTGTTTTTCAGCGCGGCTAAAAATACTTTTTCACCCCGGCGTGCCGCTTTTTTAAAAAGGGCGGCAAAAATTATGGGACTTTTCATCTATAAGGCGCAGACTTTAAAACAAAGCCAGGAGAAAAAATATTCCAGTTTAGTATGCACCCTCTCCCACGAGCTGCGCACCCCTTTGACCTGCATCAAGGGTTACGCAACAACGCTGCTCAGCAGGGAAGGGCAGTGGAGCAGGGATGAGGAGCAAGAGTTTTTAAAAATTATCGACGCGGAGGCCGACACGATGAAAGAGCTGATCAATGACTTGATGGATTCTTCCATGATCGAATCCGGCCTGCTCAGCGTCCATAAAGAACCGGTGCTTTTGCCGCGCATTATCAGCAAAGCTGTTGATGATGCGCGGCTGCGCACGACAAAACATAAATTTGTCGTCAGCATCCCAAGGGATTTTCCGGTGATAGAGGCTGATCCGGTCCGCACCAGGCAGGTTTTGGACAACCTCCTGGAAAACGCCATCAAGTATTCTCCCGAGGGAGGCCTTATTGTTGTGCAGTGCCGCATTGACCGCGGGGAGGTAATACTGAGCGTCGCGGATGAAGGTATGGGCATTGCACCGGAACATTTGAACCGCCTTTTTGAAAAATTTTATCGCGTGAAGTCGGATCTTGCCGGAACCGGGTTGGGGTTACCCGTTGCCTGTGAAATTGTGGAAAAACAGGGCGGAAGAATTTGGGCAAAAAGTACCCCCGGCAAGGGCAGCACCTTTTATTTTACCCTGCCCCTTACTCCCATGGACCAGGTTCCGGAAGAGGAGGAGTGTCCCGTTGAAGAAACAAACCATCCTGGTTGTTGATGATGAGTTGCGGGTGGCAAGGCTTATCCAGGCAAACCTGGAGGCAGGGGGGTACGCGGTGTCCTGCGCTTATGACGGCAGCGAGGCAGTACGCAAAGCCGCGGTTGAAAATCCGGACTTGATTATTCTCGATATTATTTTGCCCGGGGAGTTTGACGGGTATGATGTGTGCAGGCGCATTCGCTCTTTCTCCGGAGTGCCGATTATTATGCTTACTGCCAAGGCCCTGGAAAAAGACAAGGTTCGCGGCTTTGAGGCGGGCGCGGATGATTACCTGACCAAACCTTTTGGCTCGCAGGAACTTTTATCGCGCGTCAAAGCAGTTTTGCGCCGTGCGGGAGGGGAGCAGCAAAAAGGGCTGCAGGCACAGGGCAGCGCTTCTTTGAAATGCGATGCTTTGGAGATCGATTTCGTCCAAGCCTCTGTTGTGAGATCCGGCCGGAAAGTGAAACTTACCCCCACTGAATTTCGCCTGCTGAGCGAACTGGCCAGGTACCCGAACCAGCTTATTTCCCACGAGGATCTCCTTACCCGGGTCTGGGGTCCGGAGTACCGGGACGAGAGGGATTACCTGAGGGCTTACATTTGGCACCTCCGGAAGAAAATTGAGGAGGACCCCTCCAAGCCGAAATTTATTCTTTCCCGTACCGGTCTGGGATATATGCTTAAATTTCCTTTATGTTAAGGTGAGGGACACACCTCTTTCAGAGGAATGTCATTTACACTAATGTAAAGGGACACACCTCTTTCAGAGGAATGTCATTTACACTAATGTAAAGGGACACACCTCTTTCAGAGGAATGTCATTTACACTAATGTGCAGGGACATACCTCTTTCAGAGGAATGTCATTTACACTAATGTGCAGGGACATACCTCTTTCAGAGGAATGTCATTTACACTAATGTAAAGGGACACACCTCTTTCAGAGGAATGTCCCTAAGTTTCGCCTTTTTTACCAAAGTTTCTGCATAAGTTCTGTGGCCAGGATGACGAACTGGGAGCAGGGAAGAAAGATGAGCTGGCCGAGAAGGGTTCCCAGGATTTTTCCGGTAACCAGGCAGGTGACCATCGCGTTCAGCTCCCAGGGCTTTCTCTTTCCGGCCATGACCTGGTCGGTTATCAGGGAAGCATAAGGATCGATAAAAAAGGTGAGCAAAACGGTGCTGAAGCCGTTAAGGACCCCGGACATCTGGCTGGCGGTAAGGCGGTAATCCGGAACCAGGGCTCCGGCATAAATTGCTGAGAGGACTCCGGTGGTATTGATGGAAGCCACAAGGATGGTTAGCAATAAAATGCGCTTGACGAAGACCCTGTCCTTCAGGAGCAGCAGGTGGGAAAGGCGGGGGCGGCGGACGCTTTTTTCCAGGCGGTGATGGATCTTTTTAAAAAAATTATCCGTATTGATCAGGCGAAGGAGCATGACACCCATGGACTCGCTTTTTTCCAGCAATCCGGTAAGGTAAATAAAAATGTGGATAAAAGTGGGAATAAGCGAGGCCGCCAGGAGACTGCCCAGGGTTGCCGAAAGGAGGATGCCGCGGATTGCTTCGGCCAAAAGGGCGGTATTTCCCGAGAGAATGGTCTCATCCACAAAATAGCCGAGGAGGGGTGCCTGGACAAGGTTGGCCGTACGGGCCAGCAGGACGAGAACGCTGAACAGCGAGGCAGCCAGGTAAAGCCTCCTCGTCCTGATCCCGGCTATGCGGGCGCTGTAGGAGAGGGTCTCCACCATATGGATAACCCCTGTTAAAAGGCAGATTAAAAGCAGTCTTTCCGCTTCAGCGGATCCTGCGGGTATTAACATTTATTTTCCCCCTCCTTAACTTATATGCGCATCCTTGCGGTTTTATTTCTGCCGCAAAAGGACAAGCGAAGCAGGGGGACTGTTCCATCGTCTTCCTTCGCTTCGCTACGGAGACGCTCGTACCGTCCCCGCAGCTTCACTTATTTATTTACCTCTGTTACTCTTTTTTTTAAGTTTATTCGTTGCGAATGGCCACCATGGGGCTGACGCGAATAGCGCGGCTGGCTGGATACAGCCCTGCTGCCAGGCCGATAAAGATGGAAAAAACCAGGGCAAAGCCGGCCAGCCAGACGGGGATAACGGAGATATTGGTGGCAGGGCCGCCCATACCCCGCTGGATATAATCCGCGCTGATGCGGTTAATAATCTCCGAGGCTCCGTAACTGAGGCCAAGGCCGAGGATTCCCCCGAAAAGACCGATCAGCGCGGCTTCCATCAGGAAGATGGAGCGGATATCGGCAAAGGAAGCGCCGATGACCTTCATAATGCCGATTTCCCTGGTGCGCTCGTAAATGGACATGATCATCGTGTTCGTAATTCCCAGGGCAGCTACGAACAGGGTAATTCCGCCGATTCCTCCCAGGATGGCCTGCATGGTGCGGGAAGTGTTTTCAATACCTTCAAGGGAATCGGCCATGGACCAGGCATTATAGCCCCTTTCCCGCAGCTCTTTGGAGATTTCTTTGGTCTGCGCGACATCTTTGGTCCTGACCATGATGGAATTATAATCGTTGCTCCGGTCTTCCCTGCGGTTTCCCCGAGATCCGGAAGCCCTGCCGGTGGAGACCATCACTCCGCCTCCGGAGATTATTACTTCTTTGGCCATGGGTCCCAGCATTTGTTTGGAGCTGTTTGCGCCCTGCATCATAAAATCCCGCATCCTTTTAATGTCATGAATGGACCCGTAGACTTGCCAGGAACGGTCCATGTTTGTTTCATCCAGGATACCTACGACGAATAAATTTTGTTTGCGCTCGTTACCCGCCTGATTGCGGATGGTAAGCCGGATCCGTTGCTCAAGCAGTTCCGCGGGGTCCTGCTGCTGTGGCCCTTCCCCCATCATCCCGCCTCCGCGTCTGGCAGCCCGTTCGTCCCAGAAGTTATTGATGACCTGCGATCCGGCTACAATGGCGAAGCGGTCCTCCGGAGTAAGGAGCCTGCCGTGGGAGACGGTAAATTCCAGCTCTTCCATTGCTGCGGGGTCAATTCCCACGATGCTCAGGTAGCCTTTTTTTCGGCCTAATTGAGCCTCCCCGTCAATATTGTACACCGGAGAAACGGCGGTAACGCCCGGGATGGCTTTCAACTCTTCGACGGTTTCATCGGTCATACGTTTTTCTTCACCCGTGGGATTGCCGTTTTCGTCATATCGCATCCCGGGATGGACGTTGATAATGTTCAGGCTTCCCCACTGGGCCATACTTTTTTCCATGCTGACCCTAAGCCCGATTCCCAGCGAGATCATCACTACGATGGAGGCGGTCCCAATGACGACCCCCAGGCAGGTGAGGATGGTGCGGGCTTTGCGGCGCCATAAATTCTTGTTTGCCATCAGAAGTAGATCTCTTTTACGCATCAAAGAACTCCCCGTTACGTTTTTTCAAACTTCGCCTGCGCAGGAAGAAGCCTCCGGCTGCAGCAGCGATGACCACGGCGATAACCAGCCAAATATGTCTTTTCGAACCACCCTCCCCGGGTGCCCCCGGCCCTTTTACTCCCGGCGGCATTTCCCCATCCGGGAAAGGTTCCCTTTCCATCATGGGCATAACCTCAATTTGAAAGGGCTCCACAACCTGGACCTCCCGGTTGTTATTATCTATGTAGGAAAAGATCAGTTCTCCCTCCAGGGTTCCCTCCTGTTCCGGGTAGATGATTCCCTGGTAATAATCGCTCATCCCGATTCCCAGGTTGCCCACGAAATAGGAGGCCCCCTCCTTGCGAAAATCTCCCTCCATCATGACGATGAAGTTGCCCAGGTCTACTTTTCCTACGTTGACGAATTCCGCGCCGACAAACGCGGGCTGTCCGACGAAAGCCGCGGGCGGAACCTCGATGGAAAGAACCTGCAGCCTGCTTTCCTGGGTGACGGGGATGTTGACCATTTCTTCTACTTCATAGGATTTGGCATTTCCATCCTCGTATTCAATAGTCACAGGGACGACATACGTCTTTGCCGTTGCGTTGGGGTCCACTAGCAAGTCCAGGCTCTGCTCCAAAACGGTTTTAGAGGGGATCTCCTCGATAAAGAAGCTGTTGCTGCTGTTGACCGGCGAGAAAACCGTTCCCCCGCTTGTGGTGGAACTGCTGCCCGTTTCCTCAACCATGAGTATCCCCAGGGAAACCTTGATATTGTGGACCGGACGTGAGTGCGTGTTTTCGATAAAAAGGCTGAGGGTGACGATATTGCCTGCCAGTATTTTCTCCTCGGAAAGGGTATATTTGCTGATCAGAACTCGTGGCTCTCCCGCGGCAGCGCCCAGCCCCACCTGGGAGGCGGCGATGCCCAGAGTTTCCGTTGAAGCCGGGACAGGATTCCGATTGGCATCTTTATACTCTATCTTGATGTTTAGGGGAAGGTGGGAAGCTTCAGTATCTGTGTTGATACCGAGCAAATATTCAATTTCAATTTCTTGCTTTGCATCAATTTGAGGAAAATAATTAACATTAGACCCGCCTAACACAAAGATGGCATTGCCTCCATCCAACGCGAAGACAATATCTTTTGCTGCTTGGCCACCTGTATTTTGCAATATTAGTTTTAAAAGGTATTCTTTATCATTTGTTTTCTGTAAAGCATAGGATTTTGTTTTTAAAAAGGGACTACTGCCCGAGCTTGCTTGATCTAGGGGAAGATTTATAAAAAGCTCGCTGGTTGCCTTAGTTCCTGCGGAATATTCATAAGCAAACGATAATTTAATTCTATTATCTTCCTTGTTTTCTTTGCTTTTTAAAGTAAAACCAAGAGAGGTGTTCGCATTTTTAACGATGTTTGGCAGGAACTTGCGGTTAGTTATGTCAACAATGTCAAAATTATTTAAACCGTCGATTTCAACATTGACATTTCGGGCTTCAATATTGCTGTAATTGTCAAAAGAAAAAAGTGCGGTAAACTTTTCAGTTAGTGTGGGGACTGCAGGATCAAGAGTTACTTTATTAACGGTAATATTGGGAGTAGAGAGATCGAAAGAGTCAGGCAAGGGAAGATTTACGGTGAGTGTTTGTGATCCTGATCTGATGGTCTCATTTCTATAATCATCATAGTCATAAGTAAAACTTAATGTAACAGTATTTTCTTTTCGTTCTTCCTTACTTTTAAGGGTGAAGGAGATGGAGCTTGCAGAACCTCCTCCGGAAATACTATTTTTGAACTGAAAGTTAGTGAGCCCGATAACCTCAAAATTCCCCTGGCCATTGATTTCAACCCGGACATTGCGCGCATCAAGAGGGCTTATATTGCTAATTGAAAATTTGGCGGTAAAAGGTTCGAAAGGTTTAGGGTTTTCAGGCTCGATGGTTACTCTTTCGACTGACAGAAAAGGGTAGTCAGGTGCAGCTATTAGTACTTGACCTGATACATTAGAAGGCAGGATCTGGAGGATAAAAAAGCTTACCATTAACAAGAAAAGTAAAAATCTGTTCATCTTGACACTCCTTTTAATATGGATTTAAGTTATTTCAGTTAATAATCCTTCCATCTACCATTTCAATAATGCGGTCCCCGTGCCTGGCCACCTCAAGATCATGAGTAACCATGAGCAGCGTCTGCCCGTTTTCCCGCACCGTTGAGATGAGCAGATTAAGGATTTCTTCCGTGGTCCGGGAGTCCAGGTTGCCGGTGGGTTCGTCGGCAAAGATGATCCTGGGGTTGTTGATCATGGCCCTGGCCAAAGAGATGCGCTGCCGCTGACCGCCGCTGAGCTCATTGGGTTTGTGCTTGAGGCGATCCCCAAGGCCCATGATTGTCAGCAGCTCACGGCCTTTTTCTTCTCTTTCTTTTTGGGGGACGCCTTCGAAAACCATGGGTAAAATGGCGTTTTCCAGGGCATTCATGGAAGGAATGAGGTTATAAAGCTGAAAGACAAAGCCAATATATTTGCGGCGAAAGGCAGACATCCTTTTTTCGCTGATCTTGTTCAGGTAATGGCCGTCGATGATGATATCTCCCTTGGTGGGGCGTTCCAGGCCTGCGGCGATATTTAAAAATGTCGTCTTGCCGCAGCCCGATTTTCCCAGGATGCTGACCACTTCTCCGTGGTAAATGTCCAAATTTATTCCGTTTAACACGGAGACTGCCTGAGTGCCTATGCGGTATTTTTTAATAATTTCTCTAGCCTGAAGAATAGGCTTTGGGGACATGGACTTCACCACCAGGTTTCTGTTTCCTTATAGAAGCAAAGAAGGTATTTTTTTACCGGTAATAGTTTACTCTATATCCAAATAGACGGTTAAAATGGAAAATAGTTTCGGCTGTTACTTACGTTCTTATGATATAATTTTTGCAGCAGCAGGGACAAATTGGGAGGCTAATAATTAATGAAGGGAACCGCGCGCAGGCGGCTTAAAAGGCTTAAAAAAAGAAAACTGCTTTTTTTAGCTATAATTTTTGCTCTGGTGCTGTTGCTGCCGGCAGCTTTTTTGTCGCAGGCCGGAAAGGCTTCGTACGATTACGATCTGGTGGTTGCGGGAAGCGATCCCGAAGGAATCGCGGCAGCCATCTCCGCGGCCAGGAACGGGTTGAAGGTGCTCCTTGTGGACTGGCGCAGCGAGGTCGGCGGCCTTCTTACCCGCGGCTGGCTTTGCACCCTGGACATGAATTACGATCCCGCGGGAAACCTGCTCACCCTGGGCATCTTCCAGGAATTTTTTCAGCAGCTGGAAGGGGTTTCTTTTGATGTGGTGACCGCGAGGACAGCGCTGGAAAAGATGCTTGCCGCGGAGAAGAATGTTCAGCTTCTTCTCGGGCAGAGGATTGGCGGGGTTTTGCGGAAAAAGAACCGGGTTGCAGCCGTTCTCCTGGAAAACGGGGAGCGGATTACAGCGGCGCGCTTTATCGATGCCACTCAGGATGCTGACCTGGCTGCCATGGCTGGTGCCGGTTTTACCCTGGGGATGGAGGATCTGGGCAGCAAGCGGCGACAGGCTGTCACATTGGTGTTGGAAGTTGGAGGCGTTGACTGGGACGAGCTAACCGCTGCCCTTGCCAAAGATCCCAGTGGGCACAGCGGCGCCTCCGGGACTTCTGCCTGGGGGTTTCTGGAGGAGATGCGGGGTTACCGGTCTGTTGATCCCCGGATCCGCAGCCGGGGTCTGAATATAAGCCTGCAGAACAGCGGGAATGTCCTTATTAATGCCATGCATATTTTTGGCGTTGATGCCCTTGACCCGAAGTCCTGGGAAGAGGCCCTGGAAAGGGGACAAAAGGAGGCGGAATTCCTCGTCCGCTACATGCGGCAGAACCTGCCGGGTTTTAAGGGCGCGTTTCTGGCTGGTACGGCCCCGGAACTGTACGTGCGGGAGACGAGGCACCTGCAAGGTCTTTACCGGCTCACCATTGACGACGTCCTGGAACACAGGAATTTTTGGGACAAGATTGCCCTTGGCTCTTACCCTGTGGATGTTCAGGCTACGGCGATGGATGACTGGGGGGCGGTAGTGGGCAACCCGGCTATGTACAGCATACCGCTGCGCTGCCTGATTCCTGGGGAGCTTACGAACCTGCTGGTGGTAGGCCGCGGGGCCAGCTACGATTCGCTGGCTCACGGCAGCGCCCGCGTCGTCCCCGTGGGGATAGCCGTGGGAGAGGCAGCCGGGGTTGCCGCGGCCATCTCCCTGGAAAAAGGGGTGAATTTTCACGAGCTGAGCAAAGACAAAAGCCTTGTGGCTTCCCTGCAGGAGCGGCTTAAAGAACAAGGCGCGTACCTGCGGGATTTTGAGTTTCCCTATGCGCTGGAAGGCCATCCCCTTTATCCCGTGATCAGGGAACTGCGCGCCTACGGCCTGGTGACGGGGCGCTACGACAATGATTACCGCCTGGAGGAGCCCGCTTGTCTGCGGGATATTTCCCTGGTAATAGACGGGTACCTGGAGAGGGCTCTGCAATACAAATTCCGGGCAAGGAATCTTTCACAGGAACAGCGCGAGGCTGCTGTAGAAGACCTGCTTTGGTTTTTGGAGGGGATTGAAGGGGCTGATCCAGGAGCTTTAGGATTAGATGAACTTTTGGTAAAATATGGATTCTGTCAGGGAAGAACCCTTTACCGGGGGGAAACTTTCGCTTTCCTGCTGGAGTTTTTGCAGCGGCTTAACTAAGGTTCGGGGACACACCTCTTTCAGAGGAATGTCCTTCAATTCAAGTGAGCAGTTACAAATATTGTTTTAAATATTGAATTTTTGCAAACCATTTTCTCTGTTTGATCGTCATAATTAGGTAGAAGGTGGAGAAAAGGAATGATAAATGTTACTTTGAAACACCGTTTTAAAAAGGCGGTTGCCGTGCTGCTGCTACTGCTGCTACAGTTGCTGCTGCTTGGCTATCCTTCTACCGCGCTGCTTGGGCAGAATGAAAAAACCCTTTTGCAGGAAATTGAAAGTTATATAAAAAGCTATTACATATACAAGCCGGATGAAAAATATTTTCCCCTTCAATCCCTGGAAGAGCTTCCGAAAGTTTTTCAAGATCCCTATTCAACTTATCTTGACAGGGAAGGAATGAAGATTTTTAAAGAAGGCCTGGAACGGTTTCTTCCTGGGGGCATCGGTATTTCCCTGGAGCAAAAAGGGTCACAATTTTTTGTAATAGCGGTTTTTCCCGGCACACCCGCTGATCGGGCGGGGATCAAGAGCGGGGATATGATTGTCTCTGTGAACGGCAGCCCGGTTTTCAATCTTAGCCTTGAAGAGGTTGTTACCCGGGTCCGCGGGGAAAAGGGAACAGGAGTCAGGCTTTGCGTTCGCCGGAATGAGCAAATTCTTGCCTTTGAAATGACCCGTGAGAAGATCTCCCTTCCGCTGGTGGAGTATACCTGGGCGGATGAGGGGATTGCCCTTTTAAAAATCTACAGCTTTGGTGACGGGCTGGTTAAAGAAACGGTTCGCCTGCTGGAGGAGCTGAAGGCAAAAGGGTTGCGGGGACTTATCCTTGATCTGCGGAATAACCAGGGAGGATATGTGGAAGAGGCCCTGGCAATGTGCTCTCTTTTTACGGACGGAGTTCTCCTGAAAATTAGGGAAAAGGACTCTTCGTGGCAGGAGGTCCGGGGGCCGGAGATGGGGGAAACCCTTTCAATTCCCGCGGTCGTCCTGGTAAATGGTTGGACCGCCAGTGCCGGGGAAATTATGGCTTCAGCCCTGAAGGAGAACAGGGCTGCCCTCCTGGTGGGGGAAACGACTTTTGGCAAGGGAACGATGCAGACCCTTTTCGACCTGGGAGAGGAGGGCTGCCTGAAACTGACCACAGCCGAATTTACTTCTCCGCAGGGACGAACAATAGAAGGCAGGGGCATAGAACCGCAGTATCTGGTGCCTTTAGCCGGCGATCAGCTCCCGCTGGCCCTGAAGCTTTTGCACTGCAGGCTTAAAGCCGGAAAGGAAGATGCCTTGTTCAAACCTGTCCGCATAAACGGCCGTGCATACTATCCTCTGCGCGCAGTTTTGCTGCAGACCGGACGGGGGATTGCCGCGGGGGATTCTCCGGGCGTTTACCTTTTTTACTGGGACAACATCCTTTACCGCCTGGATCTTCGCAAGAGCCTTCTCAGCTGGGAGGACCATACGGGAGAGGCACGGAACATGAAGGTTCTTTACCATCAGGGTATTACCTATGTGCAGGGAGGGTTTCTGGCAGAAGCCCTGGGACTGCCGATTAATTAAAAAAGTATTGGTATTAGCCTAGCCTAGCCGTAAGCAAAGGAAAGGGGAGGGGCCTGAAACGGGCAATTTTTTGAAAGTGGGTGAAGTATTGTTCCGGGGGCGAAATTTTTTGAAAAGAAATCATTTCCTTTTATATCGCTTTTTTTTCCCGCCGGTGTTGCTGCTGGGGGCTATACTTTTTTCTGCCGGTGGGGCTTCTGTCGAGGGCGGGGATGTTCTGCCGGCAGACAAGGGGTTGCCTTCCGCGCTTACTTCCCCAGTTCAGGAGGAAAGCCCTGTTTTTCCCCTGCGGCGCATTTTTAAAGAGATGGGCTATGAAGTGTGCTGGGAAGCGGAAAACAAGCGGGCAGTCCTGACGGGCCGAGGGCGCCGCATCGTTCTCTATCCGCAAAACCCCCTTTACTCCATTAACGGGGTTGTCTACCGCATGGCCAGGCCGCCTTTTCTTGAAGGAGGGCGGCTGATGGTGGATTTGGAATTTGTCCGCCAAGCTGCCGGGGTCAGCGAGCTGTTTTGGGACGAAGCCAGGGATCTCCTGGAGATTAGCTTTAAAGAAGACGAAAGAATGTGGAACCCTAAAGATGCTTATCCGCAGGGAGCTTCGGAGAAGTGTCCCACCTGGTTTTTGGAGGTTCTTCTACCGGAAGAAAACCGGGCAGAGATTGGCGAAAGTTTTACAATCGAGATTGGAGCTCCTTTTGTTGAAGGAATTCATTCCTACGAAGTACGCTTTTTCTTTAACCCGGAACTGATTAAGGTTCAAGACATTAAAAACCCTTCTTACCGCGAATCCGAAGAATTTTGCATGAAAGAGATCAATAACCGGGAAGGGATAGCAGAATATACGCAGACGAATTTGGGGTTTAAGGCGGATATTCCTCCCCGGAGGACGCTGGTTGTCTTGGAGGCCGTCGGCTTTAGCGAAGGTGCCGTTCCCCTGAGCAGGGAAACGCTGCATGTTGAGTTGCAGGATAATACCGCGACGAAAATCCCTGCGGCTGTGGAAGAGAAAACTCTCCATATCTGTGCCCCCCGTTAACCGGATTTAAAACCTTGCCCGGAAAAGGAGCCGATAGATATCATGAAGCGCATAAGTTTGCCCGGGATTATAGTTGTAATTATTATGTTTATACTTTTTTCCCCGCCCCTCGCCGGTCGTGGAGATGCTGCAGGAAACAGGGATTTTTTAGGCGTTCTTGCTTTCCGGCCGGAGCTTCGCATTTTTATTAATGATCTGGAGATGGAGACGGAAACCCCACCGCCTTTGCTGAAAGGGCACGTTTATTTGCCCGGGCGTTTTTTCTTGGAAGCCCTTGGGGCCATGGTGAACTGGGAGCCGGCGACGCGAACCGTGACAGCGGTTTGGGGGGAGAAAAGCCTTAAATTTTCCGTAGGGGAAACGGAAGCCCTACTTAAGGGTGCACATGTGCAGCCGGAGGCGCCTGCCGTACTAATTGCGGGCCGGGTATATCTTCCCCTGCGCGAGCTAATAGAGTCTTTGGGGGGAGATGTTTACTGGGACGGGAAGGAAAACAGGGTGAATATTACCCTGGAGGAAGCTGCTGTAATTCCCTTTCTTGCAGGCGATCTGCCGCCGGAATATTTCCCGGGCAAAGGCGATCCGTACAGCGGAATTGATTTTACGGTAGAAACACAGGGTATCCGTTTGGGAGAGACTGACTTGCGGGTCCGGCAGGTCCTGGGAGAACCCGCGGGCTTTGAAGAGACTGTTTATGGCTATCAGTGGTGGGTTTATAACAGGGACCCGCTCAACTATATGCTGGTGGGTATCAAAGATGCAAGGGCTGTAGCCCTGTATATTTATGGGGAGCAGTGGTCCTTTGGCCCGGTGAAGGCTGGAGACGGGCTGCAGGAGCTGAAAAAGCATTTTAAGCCGGCGGATGGTTTGTACCTGGAGGAAAACAGGACGTTTTACAAGTACGTCCGGCCTGCCCTTGTTTTTCCCGGTCTGGTGGCGTCCTTTTATTATGATTCCGGTAAAAAGAACGCGCTGGTGGCGCTGCGCCTGGAAGAGCGGGAAACAGCCGAGGAAAGATTAAAAAATTTCTTCCGGTTTCGTTCTGCAAAAGGGGATCGCGAGGCATGGGACGCGGGCAGGATGCTCCGCGCGGAGGCAGCCGATGAACGGATTCTTTTTGACCTGGTCAATGGGGCGCGGGCCAGGGAAGGCCTTCCTTCCTTGCTTTGGCACGATGGGGCTGCAAACGCGGCGCGGGGGCACAGCAAGGAGATGTACCTGCACAATTATTTCAACCATGTTTCGGAGGTAACGGGGAAAACTCTTGCACAGCGACTGGATGCAGAAAAGGTCGACTTTGTGCTGGCAGCGGAAAATATTGCCCGGGGCCAAATGGATGCCGTGGAGGCGCACCACGACCTGATGAACAGCCCCGAGCACCGCAAAAATATTCTGAACCCTGAACTTTCCTCTCTCGGTGCCGGTGTTTACGGGGATTGTTTTACGCAGAACTATGTAACATTGAGGCAGTAATGTATCAAGGCGAAAAGATGACGGTAATCACGGCAGACAGAAAATTCGTTTAATCCGTTTAATAAGGGAGGTTAACCGATTTGGTTTTTGGTAGCTTTGTTAAAGAGAAATTTGTCTTGGTGATGCGCTTTCTTCTTCCGGCTCTTTCCGTTTTTCTTTTGTTGACTGCTTTTTCCTGTTCCCCGGGCGGGGATCTTAAGGGTTCAGGCAGCCATGAGGATAAGTCTGGCTTCTTAACCGGTTCTGATGAAACGGAAGAAAAAGATCCTCATCAAAATGATGACTTTAATGGCAAACTTAATGACCATGGCGAAGCTAATAATGAAGGGCAAGATTCTTCTTTTTTTAAAATGCTTGTGCCGGATGGCGCATTGCACAGGGTTGAAGGACTACCAGAATATTTTTTGGCTGAAGGGTGGATCGATGAAGAAAACTTTTTCGGCTTGACGGGAACCCATTGCCTATCTGTCAGCTTGTTGGGAAAGGGAACACGCTCCTTGGTGAAAAACGCCTGGAGCGCCCAGGTTTCTCCGGACGGGCGAAAATTATCTTACCTGGATGAAAACGGGATTAATCAGATAAATACTGATGGGAGCGGCCATAAATTTCTCTGGCCGGAAGGCGAGTCCGGCTCCCCTTTCCTGGAGGGCAGGCCTGCAGGAGGCATCTGGTCGCCGGATGGAGAAAAAATTCTCTGCTGGTACGAACATGAATGGGATTGCGACTTTTTTTGCCTGAGGCCGGGCAACAATCATCTGCAAGCCCTCAATACGGCCATGGAAGGGTATTTTCTCGCCTCGCCTGCAGGATGGATTGATGATTCCCGGTTGCTTTTCAACATACGGGCCAGCCGTAAAAAAGACGGGACTCAGGAATATTCCCTCGGATACCGCTGCGATCTGGCGGTCTATGATCTTTCGGCCGGCACCTTTGAAATGATTACCGGTGCCGAGGATGGCGAATTTATTGAAGCAGCGGATTTAAGCCCTTCGATGATCGCTTTTAGAAGGTATTATGGTGAGGCCGCGGACCTCACGCACGGGGTAATGGATTACTCCGGGCGGGTTTTGTGGGAAAAGGACCTGGGGCGGGTTTTAAGCCTGTCTTTGTCTCCCGATGAGAAAAAGATTGCCTATCTGGTGGAAGAAGCAGCATCAGCAGCAGATTCCAACGCCGCGGTCAAACTTGTTGTCAAAGAAGGGGCGCAAGAAAAAGAGGTTGCTTCTCTTCTTGTAGGAGATCATTTAAAAGGGCCTTTCTGGTCACCTGCCGGTGACAGCATTTTGCTCAGCTTCTCCTCACGTTTGCCGGCTGAGGATTCGGCCGGTTCGTTGCTGACGCATTATACCACCCTCATCATTCTCCCTTAGGATAAGGCAAAAGAAAGTTATATTGTCTCTTCTTCGGGGATGAGGTATAATGTTTTTCGTTGGCGTAAATAATGGCTGTTAATGAATTCGGAAAGGATCTGAAAGAATTTATGGGAAAAAGAAGAAAGCGGAGAAAGGGGTCCGGAATTCAAAAGTTTCTACTCATTACCGTATCTGTTCTGGCTGTAATCATTATTGCCTCAGGCATCTGGTTGAGTTCCATGTGGGGTCAAAT
The DNA here is from genome assembly GCA_012728375.1 of Bacillota bacterium. Lineage (GTDB taxonomy): Bacteria > Bacillota > Dethiobacteria > DTU022 > UBA8154 > DUNV01. The sequence continues at coordinate 34,935 of JAAYFF010000009.1, forward strand.
CTACGAAGTGGTGATGCCTAAAAATAACGGAGTAATCCCCGCTCCGGAGCATGAAGAGGACGTAGCCATTCCCGATATTATGAACATCCTTCTTTTAGGCTTGGATCCCAGGGATCAGAGTATGCGCTCCGATACTATTATGATCCTGACCTTGAACCGCCGGTCCGGTGAGATTAGCATTTTTTCCATTCCGCGGGATATGCGCGTAAGAATTCCCGGCTATGGACAGGACAAGATCAACCATGCCTATGCTTACGGAGGCGTTGCTTTGACCAGGGAGACCGTGGAGGATTTCCTCGATATAAAAATAGATTATTATATGACTACCGATTTTGACGGTTTCGAAAATATTATCGACATCCTCGGTGGTATTGAGCTTGATGTTGAGAAAAAAATGTATTACAAGGGGATCGATGTGCTAATCGATTTAAAACCGGGTCTGCAGCACCTGGACGGAGCCCAGGCGCTGCAATATGTCCGCTGGCGCAGCGACAGCGAAGCTGATTTCGGGCGCGTCAAGCGCCAGCAGAAGTTTCTCAAGGCGCTGCTGCAGGAAATGATTGCTTTTAAAAATATCATTAAATTTCCGCGGCTTTTGCCGGAGATTGCTGAAAATATAAAAACCGACCTGGAATTGAACCAGGCGATTTTATTGGTTAACAAGCTTAAGGGCGTGGATTTTGAGCAAATCAATACCTTTACTCTTCCGGGGAGGGGCGGAGAAATTAACGGCGTCAGCTATGTTATTCCCCAGGAAGAGGAGATCCGCGATCTGGTGGAAAAATATATGAAAAACAGCCGGGTCGAGCCCTCTTAAAAGGTGAATCATGTCGAATCATTTGCCGGATAAAGTAAATGCAAAAAAAAATGAGGCCGCCCGCATCCGCATCCTTGGGCGGCCTGTTGACTGCCTGACCGGTGATGCGGCTGTGGGGAGGATCATGCGGGCGTGGAAGGAGAAAACATTTCTTCATGTTGTTACCGCTAATGCGGAAATGATCTACCAGAGCACCCGTGACGGGGAACTGGCAGCAATAATTGAAGAGGCCGGGCTGGTTACAGCAGACGGTATTGGTGTGGTTCTGGCTTCGCGCCTTTTAGGCAGGCCTGTTCCTGAACGGGTGGCTGGTTATGATTTGATGCTGGAATGTCTGAAACAGGCTGCCCGCCAAAAGGTTCCGGTTTTTTTCTTTGGGGCTCGTCCCGAAGTCCTGCAGGAGGCTGTTGCGGCTGCTGTCCGCAGGTTTCCCGGATTACGGGTGGTGGGAAGCAGGGACGGCTATTTCGGCGAAGAGGAAGAAGAAGGGATTGCACACCTGATCTCACAGCAGAAACCGGGACTTTTGCTGGTGGCCATGGGTGTTCCCAAACAGGAAAAATGGATCTTCCGCTTTCGGGACATGCTCCCCCCCTGCGTTGCCATTGGGGTTGGGGGGAGCTTTGACGTACTTTCCGGTAAGGTCCGCCGGGCACCGTCCTGGGTGCAGCGCGCGGGGCTGGAATGGCTTTACCGCATTGCCCGTGAGCCTTCACGTCTGAAAAGGGCGGCAAATCTTCCCCTTTTTCTCCTGTCCGTGCTGTTGCAGGTTCTACGGCGGTGAAGCATAGGGACGGTTCTCCTGCTTCAAGAAAAAGAAAAGGTGAAGCAAAAGAACCGTCCCCGTGCTTCACTAGAGGTGGCCGACTACGAGGTCTCCGACTTCTTCCGTGCTGTGTCCCATTTTACCGGCTGAAAGGCTGCGGATATCTTTGGCACAGACGGCCATGACCGCTTTTTCAATGGCCAAGGCAGCTTCTTTTTCTCCCAGGTGATCGAGCATCATCCCTCCGGCGCAGATTGACGCCAGGGGGTTGATAGTGTTGGTGCCGGCATATTTGGGGGCCGAGCCGCCAATGGGTTCGAACATGGAGGTTCCTGCAGGGTTGATATTGCCCCCTGCGGCAATCCCCATTCCTCCCTGGATCATTGCCCCGAGATCGGTGATGATATCTCCGAACATATTATCCGTGACGATAACGTCAAATTGCTCCGGGTTTTTGACCATCCACATGCAGATGGCATCCACATGCGCATAATCTTTTTGAATATCGGGATACTCTTCGCCAATTTCATGAAAAACCCGTTCCCAGAGGTCGAATGCGTAGGTGAGGACATTGGTCTTCCCGCAGAGGGTGAGCTTTTTCTTCCGGTTGCGCTCCCGGCAATACTCGAAGGCATAACGCAGGCATCTCTCCACTCCCATGCGGGTATTGATTGATTCCTGAACAGCAACCTCATAGGGGGTCCCTTTGCGCAGGAAACCGCCGCTTCCGGCATAAAGGCCTTCAGTGTTTTCCCTTACCACAACAAAGTCAATATCCTCCGGGCCTTTGTCTTTGATGGGGGTTTCAATTCCCGGATAAAGCTTGACCGGGCGCAGATTGATGTACTGGTCCAGTTCAAACCGCAGCGTAAGAAGGATTCCCTTTTCCAGGATGCCGGGTTTAACCTCGGGATGCCCGATGGCCCCCAGGAATATTGCCTGATATTGTTTTAGCTCCTCTATGGCTCCCTCCGGGAGCACTTCCCCTTTTTGCAGGTAACGCTCTCCTCCGTAGTCAAATTCCGTAAAATCCAGGCGAAATTTAAATTTTTCAGCCGCAGCTTTCAGCACTTTAACACCCTCCCGGACCATTTCCGGCCCGGAGCCGTCCCCAGGTATAACCGCGATCTTGTAGCTTTTCATTTTTCTGTCCCTCCTCGTTGGCTTTTGCAAACGGCTGTTTGCGCTGCAATATTATACATTATAAACGAAAAAGGTTGGAAAAGGAAAGGCAAAAAGCAGGATTCAGGAACCGGAAGTCGAAAAAAGACTTCTAAATCAGCAGCTTGTTTTTTGAGGCCGGGGCTGATAATATGTTAGCACGATGAGCTTGAAGCGGGGAAAAAAAGAAAGGTGATGAGCAAAATGGAGCAGCTTAGACAAGAGATTCTCGAGCTGGTTTACAAAAAAGCATACCAGCGCCGCCGGGTTCGCCTTGCTTCGGGAAGGGAAAGCGATTTTTACGTAGATTGCCGGCAGGTTACCCTGACAGCGGAAGGGGCGTACAAGCTGGCCCGCTACATACTCGGGCTAATCCGCAGGGAGAACCTGTCTGTAAAGGCCGTCGGCGGACCTGTGATGGGGGCCGTTCCGCTGGCGGCAGCTGTAAGCGCATTAAGTTACGAGGAATTTTTACGCGATCCCGACGCCTGTCTTTTTGATACGTTTTATGTGCGTTCTGAGCCCAAGGGACACGGGACGGGCAAACAGATTGAAGGCCCCTTCCCCGGGGAAGGAACCCCGGTGCTGGTGCTGGATGATGTGCTTACTACCGGCGGGTCGGTGCTGAAAGCTGTCAGCGTGCTTCGGGAAGCCGGCTACCAGGTCAAAACAGTTCTGGTCATCGTTGACCGTCAGGAGGGCGGGAGAGAAAACCTGGAGAGGGAAGGCCTGGAGGTTCTCTCCATACTGACCAGGGAAGACCTGGAAAACTTCCAATCGGGATTGCCGCTGCCATAAAAAAAGGAATCAGGCGGGTTTCTTCATGGGGGCCGCCAAATTCCTTAAATCCCTAAAATATTCCGACTATTTCGTGCTATTTCTTTTCCTTACTCCTTAAGCAATTTTTCTTCACTGTCAATGAGGTCTTCAACTTCAAAAATTTTGGCAAATATTTCTGCTTTCTCAGCTCTGTTGGCCAAAACCAGCTGGCGGAGCAAATCTTCCCTCATGCTGCGAAGACCTGACAGAATTGTGGGCGCCATATTTTCCCCTCCAAATCCTTCGTTATTTACATAAAAGTTTGCCCTGTTGGATGGGAAAATATACGAAGGCAGAAAAAATAGAGCTCCGCCCTTTAAGAAGAGAGCTCTATTTTTGCTTTTTGGTGTGCGGCTTAAAATTATTTTTTGATTTCTTGATTTAAACTGTTATTTAAGCGTTAAGTTTTTCTTTAAAGACTTTTCCGGCTTTAAAAACAGGCACAATTCTTGCGGGAATGATAATTTTTTCATCAGTCCCCGGTTTTCTTCCTTCCCTGCTTTCCCTTTTCCTGGCCATAAAAGTGCCGAAACCTACCAGTTGAACTTTATCCCCTTCCATAAGCTTTTCCTCAATGGTCTCTACCAGGGCTGAGATAAATTCAGAAGCTTGCTTTTGCGTAACCCCTATTTTCTGAGAAATTGACTTTGCAAGTTCCGCTTTACCTATTGCCATATTAATTCCCCTTTCAAGTTATATTTTTGAACATATATGCGGTAAAAAAGAGCTGTCCGGGCATGGAACCGTAATTTATACAGTACTTTATCCCGAAATAGGAAAAATTATTTGTGGCTGCAATTATCTATAAGATTGTTTGGAAGTTTCCTACTAAGAATAGATTGTCCAAAAAATAGCGTTAAATCCGGCTTTGACATTAAGTTCAAGAATTTATTCAACAAAAGTCTGGTACTTCCTGCCTCTTTTTCGAGAAAAAGAAATATTTCCTGAATAAATTAGCAATTAATCTTTGCTTTCATTTTAAGGCGGGAATAATCTATGAGCCCATAATATGGTAACCCGCATCCACGTAGATCGTTTCTCCTGTAATCCCCCGTGAAAGGTCGCTGCAGAGAAAGAGGGCCGCGCTGCCTATTTCCTCTCCTTCAATGTTTCGCCTCATTGGGGCTTTTTCGCGGATATGCTTTAAAAAACCTGTGAATCCTTTAATTCCGCGTGCTGAAAGGGTGTTGACGGGTCCGGGCGAGAGAGCGTTTACGCGAATATTCTTTTCTCCAAGATCAGCTGCCAGATAACGGACAGAAGATTCCAGCGCTGCTTTGGCTACGCCCATGACATTATAGTTCTGAACGACCCGCTGGCCGCCAAGGTAACTGAGTGTAACAATGCTTCCTCCTTTTTCCATCAGGGGCAAAGCGGGGCGAACGACGGCCAACAGCGAATAAACACTTATTTCCATGGACAGCAGGAAACCCGACCGTGAAGTTTGGATAAACTGACCTTCAAGGTCTTCCCTGGAGGCGAAGGCAATACTGTGAACGATAAAATCCAGCCGTCCATAGGATTCGTGCAGTTGCCGGTAAACATTTTCAATCTGGGCGTCATCCCGAATATCGCACAGCAATGCCAGCGGTTGATCCGGGAGCTCTTCCTCCGCCAACTTTTTCAACTTTTGCTCAAAGCGTTTATCCTGATATGTTATTGCCAATTTTGCACCCGCATTGGAGAGCGCTTTAGTTATAAACCAAGCCAGGCTGCGATGATTTGCTACTCCGAAAACAATTCCTGTTTTCCCCTGAAGCAATATACTTACTGCCTCCCTTCTTGTTTTTGTCGCATTGAACGCTAAAAGCAACAAAAAATACAATGTTTTGCAAATTGTAGCATAGGAGGAAAAGAAAAGCAAGAAATATTATGGCTTTTTCCAAAAAAAGTCGAAAATACGTGTGTTTATCCGGAGTTCCTGTTTTTTGTACATTTTTTAGCTGTGTTTCTTTCAATTTTACCCTGCATAAAAAACAGCCGATGTAGGAAAATACTTTTATAAAAACTATTAAAGGAAGGGATGTTTTTGCATGACTGTACAGCTAAGCCGGAAAGAAACAATGCTTTTGCAGGACCAAAAAAAACACGAGGAAGTATGCGTTGCCAAATATAATACCTATGCCCGGCAGGCGCAGGATCCGAATTTAAAGCAGCTTTTCAGCAATTATGCACAACAAGAACAACAGCACCTCGAGACAATCAACCAGATTCTTGCCGGCCATGTTCCCCAGGTGACACAAAATAGCGGCCAGGGACAGCAAATTTTGGGGAAAAATCTTAAAGGGGCTAATAATTCCCATGACGCCGGGCTCTGCAGCGATATGCTCATGACGGAAAAATATATTTCCAATACGTACGATACGGCTATTTTTGAAACCCGGGACAGCAATATCCGCCAGGTATTAAACCATATTCAGAAAGAAGAACAAGAGCACGGTGAAGGGATTTTCAACTATATGAAGAACAGCGGCATGTATGAAACGGATAACTAACTAGGAAATAAAATGCGCAATAGCCGGCTGCAAACGCTCTTAAACCGGCTCTCTTTTCCCGGAAGGGCCTTTTTAATGTTCCGCAGCATGGGTAGTTGGGACTCTGTATAAAAAACAAAAGGGCGTTTTCCCGGCTTCTGTAAAGAAGCAGAAAAAACGCCCCCTGATTGCTGTGCGCCCGGCATCTCTTTTACGGAATCGGCAGGGATTTGATTTCCTTGAGGGTGTTAATGTCGCAGGCCTTAAAGATTCCCTGGGATAGCGTGTAGAGGGCATCTTTAATATAAAGAATTCTTTGCACCTGTTTCCTGCCGTCGAATGAGTAGTGGCCGGCTTTAGGATAGTCGTCCTTTGTTAGATGCGTAATTCTGCCTTTTAATTGAAAACCATCCTTTAAATCCAGGTTGTAGACGTACGCACCCTGGAAGGAAAACTGCCCGTAACCGGGTACTGTTCCCGCGCTGTCCGTTGCTTCCATAACAGTAACGGGGAAGGCCAGGAGATTTTTCTCTTTGCTGAAGAGCAGGGCCTTGTGATTATGCAGGAGTTCCGAGGTAGTGCCGCGGCCCCCGATTGTTTCCTTAAATTTTTCCATGGGCTTTTGCACATCGCTGACGTCGAAGAGGGCCATTTTTATACCAAGATCGATTACTCCTGTGCTAATGACTTTTCCCCTGCTGTCTTTGTGTACAATTTCCATGGTTTCCTTGCCGAAGCCGATGATGTGGTTTTCATCATAAGGATGGAGGTAATCGCTGTATCCCGGTATTTTTAAAGCTCCCAGAACGCGGGGCTTTTCCGGATTTTCCAGATCGATGACAAAAAGCGGGTCCACGGTACGGAAGGTGACCATGTACCCTTTCTTCCCCATAAAGCGCACTGAATAGATTCTTTCCCCCGGGGCGATGTCTTCAAGCTTACCCTTCAAGTTAAGCTTCCCGTCCAGAATAAAAAGATTGTTGCTGGAAGTATCCTCTCCGCTGCCCCATGGATTTCCCGAGGTGGTGGCGATGCGAAAATGCCCGTCATATTCATCCATGGAAAACTGGTTCAAAACGGTGCCGGGAACCTTTCCTTTGGCGGCATAGTTGATCTTGCCGTTGTCCAGGGCAAATTTATAAATATAGGTGCTGGGATCGTAAGCAGGAATTCTCGCCACCGATTTGCCGTATCCTGTTACAGTTGTGTACAGATTTTCCCCGGAGGCATAAACGCTCTCTCCGGCACCGAGAAAGGTGCGCACTTCGACATGCTCGTCAGGGCGATCCAGGTTCAGGCCGGCAACGAGGAGGTAGTTCGGCCTGGTAAAACCGGGAAAATAGCGGATATCTTCCAAATCTATGCTCGTAAATTCATCCGCTGCAGCGCTGTCGCGGTAGGAAGGTGTCGGGTTTCCCGCATCCTCCATGATATGGTAGTAATCTATGTTTCTATTGGCGACCAGGTACAGAGATGAGCCGATTTTGCGGGAAGAGGCGTAGTACCCTTCCAGTTCCACCTCTCGCAGCTCTTTGATATTTTTGCGGTCCCTGATGTCGTAAATGATTGTTTTGACTGTGTTGTGGTAGTAGAAGGGAGGAGGGTAAATTTTTATTTTGGCATTATCATAAATAAGAGGCTCTCTGGTGTAGGGGATTTCCTTGCTGGAAGCCCCGATAACCACCAAGTACTTCCCGTCTACATAAATCTCCCTGGGAGTAAAGTTCTCGTCGTCAAATTCAAGGGTACTGCAAATTGCCATCTCCCCGGGGGGATAAGCCCTGGCGACAACGATGCGCCCCCTGTTGACCTGATAAATGTATTGTCCGTCCGTCTTGACGATATCTGCTTCGTCCACCCCCTGCACTTGGATATTGGTCCGGGAAAAGTCTTCCCAAGCGCCGGGAGGCTCGGGTTCCGTGGGCGCTGCTTTTCCGCCTGCTGCCGCCTGGCTGGCGTCTTCAACTGCCCGCGCCAGGCCATCGAAGCTAATTTCGTCGGTCCCTATGACTGCGTAGAAAGGTGCTGCTTCTTCCAGCAGCTTTTTCAGGTTTTCCAGCGAACCTACCGTTGGGAGGTCTTCCAATGTTTTGCGGTCAGTTGGATTTTGCAGATCCGGATCTTCAATAGCCGCCGCAGAAGTTGCAGAAAAAGGACGGGCGGCGGCACCCAGGGAAGAAGCGGCCATGAGCACCGCCGCGGCAATTAAAAGGAAAAGGCATTTCTTTTTCATTGACAATCCCCCTTGGATTTTTGTTTTTGTGCTGCATTTACTAAGAAGACGCCGGTAAAAGGAAAATGTTCCCTGACAATTGAAAATTTTTCGGGGCAGAGGAAACAGGGGACGGTTCTCTGTTTCCCTAAATGAAGCAAAAGAACCGTCCCCTTGCTTCAAAGAAATAGGCCCGCACTTATGGCGGGCTATAATGTTGGAGCCGGCAAGAGGACTTGAACCCCCAACAGGCGGATTACGATTCCGCTGCTCTACCAATTGAGCTATGCCGGCCTGTTTTTCGTAAGCGATTATAACATTTTAATCCTTGAAAATCAAGGGGAGCATTTTCCTTGCGTGCAGTTTTCTTTGACCGGCATGGCAAATTACTGTTAGCCTTCGCTAAAAATTATGGCTTTCTCCCGGGGAAATGATAACGCAGCGGGAATTTGTTTTCTCTTCAACTTTTTTCTTAAATTCTTCCGGATCTGCTGCGATTAGGGGCCAGGTATTGTAGTGATAGGGAATTACCGTTTTGGCCTTGAGAAAGGAAGCAGCGATCGCGGCATCGTCAATTCCCATGGTATAATTGTCGCCGATGGGGAGAAGGGCGATATCAAGGGGAGTGAGTTCGCCGATAAGCTTCATGTCGCTGAAAAGGCCGGTATCTCCGGCAAAATAAATGTTTTTGCCGTAATAATGGACAACAAAGCCGCAGGCATGTCCGCCGGCAAAACCGGAACCATGAAAAGCCAGGGTAAGTTTAACCCAACCGAAAGGAAAATTAAATTTTCCTCCAATGTTCAACGGATGGGCGGATAATCCTTTGCTCTCGGCATCATTGGAGATTTCCGATGTGGAGATAATCATAGCCTTATTCGCTTCGGCAATTTCGTATGCTTCCCCCAGGTGATCATAATGGCCGTGAGAGATGAGCACGTACTCTGCTTTTACCTCTTCCGGCCGCAGGGAGGCCTGAGGGTTTTCTCTCAAAAAGGGATCAAAAACAAGGGTTTCTTTTCCCTCTTCTCCCAGCAAAAAACAGGCATGACCCAAAAAAGTAAGTTTGGGCATTTGAAAGCACCTCTTTTAAGCTCATTTTTAAAGTATTATTTTCTTCTATTATAACATAGCAAAATTAAGTTGCCAAAGATGCCCTTTTATTTTTTTAGAGTTCTGCCGTAAAGCTGTTTCATTGACATTGCTTATAACCTTTATTAAGATAAAGATAAACGCAAATCAGTTGCAATTAATTTTTGGAGATGGAACAAAAGTGAAACGTGTGTTTATAAAGTTGTTGTGTTTATTGTGGGCGTTATTATTAGTTGCGGGTTGCGCTTCTTCTTCGCCAAAGGATGAAGGCAGCGTTAAAGAAGGCCTTCCTTTGCCGGAAAACGGGGATAAGGCTGTCGAGGTGGTGGCCACTATTTTCCCCCTGGCGGATATTGCCGGCAACCTCGGCGGGGGGAGAGTAAAGACCACTTATTTATTACCGTCCGGAGCAAGCCCCCATACTTATGAGCCCACCGTGGAACAGGCCAAAGCAGTTGCCAGCGCCGATCTTTTTCTTTTTGTCGGGGGAGGTTTGGACAACTGGGTGCTTGACCTGCCCGAAGGGGAAAAGGTGCCGGCTTTGGAAATTACGGCAAATATGGAAGAATATCTTTTGGGCAGCGATGAAGGTGCCGGGCAAGACAGCCATTTGCATGGCCGCAGTCACAGCTCTTATGACCCGCATGTTTGGACAGATCCTCTTTTGGTTAAAGAGATTATCGCGCCGCTGATAACAAAAGAGCTTAAAGCCGTTGACCCTGAGGCCGCGGCCGTTTATGACAACGCCTTGGAAAATTATCAAGCCGAACTGGAAGAACTCCATCAGGAAGTGGTTGCTGCTGCCGGCACATTTTCCAAAAAAAAGTATATCTCTTATCACTCTGCCTGGAATTATTTTGCCCGGCGCTACGGGCTGGAGGAAGTTGCCGCTGTGGAACCTTTCCCGGGAAAAGAGCCTTCAGCCGGGTGGCTGGCGCAGTTGGTCCGGTTAGCCGAAGAACACCGAATTAATATTCTTTTTGCCGAACCTCAGTTAAATCCAAAGGTAGCGGAAATTATCGCCGAGGAAATTAAAGGACGGGTGCTGATACTGGATCCCCTCGGGGGCGAAGGAGTTCCGGGCAGGGATAGCTATACCGGCCTTATCCGTTATAATGTGGAAATTTTTAGGGAAGCTTTGGAGTAAATTAAAAAAGATGTTTTTTCTTGCAATTTTTTGTATAATAGTACTCAAGCCGGGAGTTTAGAACGGAGGAGAACTAAAAAGATGTTGACTTTACAATTCTGCGGCGGGGCAAGAACTGTTACAGGTTCCTGTTTTTTATTGCAAACGAATAAATTAAAGATTTTGGTGGACTGCGGAATGTTCCAGGGAGGGAGGGAGCTGAGAGAGCGGAATTTTAAAGATTTCCCTTTTAACCCGGCAGAAATTTCCGCCCTGTTCCTGACCCATGCCCATATTGATCACAGCGGTCTTATCCCGAAGCTGGTGAGAAACGGTTTCAGGGGAAAAATATATACGACGAGCGCCACAGCGGATCTTTGCCGGATTATGCTTCCCGATAGCGGTCATATTCAGGAGATGGAGGCGGAGTGGCAAAGTCGCAAGGCCAGGAGAGCGGGACGGCCCGAAACGGAGCCCCTTTACACCGTTGACGAAGCGTACGCGTCTTTAGAGTATTTTGAAGAGGTGGATTATGATAAGATCGTTACCCTGGGGCCGGAGCTTTCCTTTCGGCTGAGAAACAGCGGCCATATTTTGGGCTCGGCTATTGTTGAGCTTTGGATAGCCGACGAGAAAGACAGAAAAAAACTGGTGTTTACCGGTGACCTCGGGAGGAAGAATCAGAGCATTATCTGCGATCCCGATATTATTGAAGAAGCTGATTATCTAATTCTTGAGGGCACTTACGGGGGCAGGTTTCACGAAGGGGAGGAAGAGAAAGAGGACCTCCTCAGGGAAGTCATCAATTCAACCCTGGAGCAGGGAGGAAACATTGTTGTTCCGTCTTTCGCAGTGGGCAGGACCCAGGAGCTATTATACATACTGAACAAACTGATCGACAGAGGGGAAATTCCTCCCCTGCCTATTTTCATCGACAGTCCCATGGCAATTCGCACAACGGATCTCTTTATTGAGCACGAGGAATGTTTTGATTTGGAGATGCGGGCCTGCATAGCCCGGGGGGAATATCCGCTGCATTTCCCGGAGGCGCATTTTACTCCCACGGTGGAACAATCCCGGGCGATTAATGAAATAGAAGGGGGAGTCATGATTATCTCCGCCAGCGGGATGTGCGATGCCGGCCGGATTAAGCACCATCTCAAGCATAATCTCTGGCGTCCTGAAGCGACAATTCTTTTTGTCGGCTATCAGGCGCAGGGATCCCTGGGGCGTTATTTACTGGAAGGAGCTGACCGTGTAACGCTTTTTGGGGAAGAGATTAAAGTTAGGGCGCGCATCGCTTCCATTGAGGGTTTTTCCGCCCATGCCGATCAGAACGAAATCCTCAGTTGGGTTGGCAAAATAAAGGGATTTCCCTCCCAGATTATCCTTGTTCACGGGGAAAGCGAACCATTGCAGCACCTGGCAGTTTTGCTGAAAGAAAAATACGGGGCAGAGGTTTATATTCCCTCTTATCTGGAAGAAATTTCTTTATTCCCCTTGGGGATCCCGGGGTTGGGAATTAAAGAGGAAATATCCGCACGGCTTAAAGCGCAGGAAATCCTGGCGATGTGGAAAGAAAACAGCGATTTTTTTACCAACAAGTTGGCTGATTACCTGGAGAAGGAGCGGGATCTGGGGCGTCTTGAAGCCCTGGAGGAACGCCTTGGCTTTTTCTTCCGGCAGATGGAAAATGAAAGCAATGCCATGAAGAACTATCCTCTTCTTTTTGCTCCGCCGCAGGCGGAGATGCTAGGGGAGAAGCTTAAAGATAGTAACGCAGGGGAAAAAGGGGCGTAAAGCCGGCCAATCCGTGCAAAGGAGCGGGAGTCTGTGGAAAGAGAACTGTCTGTTGAGGAGATTATGGAGATTATTCCCCATCGCTACCCTTTTTTGCTCTTGGACCGCATTACTGAAATTGCGGCAGGCGAAAGGGCTGTGGGGATTAAAAATGTTACCATTAATGAACCTTTTTTCCGGGGCCATTTCCCGGGGCAGCCGGTTATGCCGGGAGTGCTTATTATCGAAGCCATGGCCCAGCTGGGGGCTGCAGCTGTTCTCTGCAAGGAAGAATACAGGGGAAAGCTGATTTTGTTCCGGGGATTCAATAACGTCCATTTTCGGGGTGTTGTCCGCCCCGGCGACACGCTGCACCTTGAGGTCACTTTGACCGCAATTAGAGGGCGTGCCGGCAAGGGCAAGGGGCTGGCCCGCGTTGCCGGCAAAACCGTTGCTTCCGGGGAGATGACCTTTGCCCTCGTGGACAGGGCTTAGAAAAAAAATGGGTTTAATGCATTGCTTCCCGCAGCGGAAGACGCCGCGGCAAGCGGTCTGTTGACAATTTTATTTTGTTGTATTATGATTTTTGTGGAAAATCTATTTTACTTTTGAACTCTTATCCAGAGCGGGGGAGAGACGGGCTCTATGAACCCCGGCAACCGGACCTTTAAGGAGGGCGTAGCGCTGTTTTGTCTGCGCAGAAGGCAAATGCCCTTCCTTACGGATCGACTGGTGCCAAGTCCCACAGGGCCGGTATGGCGGCATTTTTGCCGGCTGTCCTGGGAGATAAGAGGTTAGGTTTTGCATGACCTCTGCCTTCCAGGCACGGGGTTTTTTCTTTTATCTTTTAGCGGAAGTTTATCTGTCTTTAAGCTTGCAGGAAAGGGAGGAATTATTTGTGAACAAAAACAGCGGTGTTGTTTTATTTTCTTCGGAATCCGTAACTGAAGGCCATCCCGATAAGATTTCAGACCGCATTTCCGATGCGATTCTTGATGCCATTATCAAGGATGACCCCTATGGTAGGGTGGCTGTGGAGACTCTGGTAACGACAGGATTGGTTCTGGTGGCCGGCGAGATTTCGACAACCTGTTATGTGGATATTCCTCAAATCGTCCGCAAGACTGTCAGGGATGTCGGTTATACCAGGGCAAAGTACGGTTTTGACGCGGATACCTGTGCTGTGCTGACGTCCATTGACGAACAATCTGCGGATATTGCCCTCGGAGTTAACAGAGCCCTGGAGGTTAAAACAGGTGAGGAAAAAGAGGACAAGTACAATTTGACCGGAGCCGGAGACCAGGGGATTGTTTTCGGTTTTGCCTGTAACGAGACACCGCAGCTGATGCCCTTACCCATCTACCTCGCCCACAAGCTTGCCCGAACCCTGACAGAAATTCGCAAAGAAAAGGTTCTTCCGTACCTGCGGCCGGATGGAAAATCACAGGTTACAGTGGAGTACCGGGACGGAAAGCCTTACCGCATTGCCGCTGTTATTCTGTCTTCCCAGCACAGGGATGATGTTCCCCTGTCCCGCCTGCGGGATGATTTAATCGAACAGGTGGCCAAAAAAGTTCTTCCGCCGGAGATGCTGGACAGCAAGACCAAGTTTTTTATTAATCCCACTGGGCGCTTTGTCATCGGCGGCCCCCAGGGGGATACCGGCGTGACGGGGCGGAAGATTATTGTGGATACTTACGGGGGATATTCCCGCCACGGAGGCGGTGCCTTTTCCGGAAAAGACCCCACCAAGGTGGACCGGTCGGCAAGTTATGCGGCGCGCTATGTTGCTAAAAATGTGGTTGCCGCAGGGCTGGCCGATAAGTGCGAGCTGGAGCTGGCATATGCCATCGGCGTGGCGCGTCCCGTTTCTGTTTTAATTGAAACATTCGGCACAGAAAAGGTCCCCGTTTCCCTGATTGAAGATCTGGTCAAGAAACATTTTGACCTCCGTCCTGCGGCTATTATTGACCAGCTGGACCTCCGCCGTCCCATATACACAGCCCTGTCAGCCTATGGACATTTTGGCAGGGATGACCTGGATCTGACCTGGGAGCGCACGGACAAGGCGGATCTTTTGCGGCAGGAGGCGGGGCTGCCTTCCTGATTTAGCCTTTAGATAACGGAGTTGAAGCTAAGTTTAGCATTTTTCCCGGGAGGGACTTCTAATAATTGGAGAGTGTGGAAGGTATCCTGGAGCGCATTACCTACTACAGCGATAAAACTTCCTACCTGGTTGGACGCCTGAAGCAGGAAGATGCTGAAGCGGTAACCTTTGTGGGTTATTTTCCTGCCCTGAGGGAAGGGGAGATGCTTTGTCTGAAAGGGGATTGGAAGGTTCATCCCCGTTACGGAAAACAGCTTCAGGTTAAGGAGTGGGAAGCGCTTGTTCCGGCGACGGAGAAAGGATTGGAGCGCTTCCTTGCCTCCGGGATGATTAAGGGTATAGGCCCGCATCTGGCCTCCCTGCTCGTCAAGCGCTTTAAGATGGAGACCCTGGAGATTATTGAGCATACCCCGCAGAAGCTCCTGGAGATTCCCGGAATAGGCGCCAAAAAGGCAGCTTTTATCCACCAGAGTTACCTGAAAAACAAGGAAATTAAAAATGTCATGCTTTTTCTCCAGGAACACAATGTCAGCCCGGCAATCGCGGTGCGGCTTTTTAAACATTATGGTCCGCAGACAGTTTCCGTGCTGAAAGAGAACCCCTACCGCACCGCTGATGAAGTATCCGGCATGGGTTTCCTGACAGCAGATAAAATTGCCCGGAAATTAGGGGTCTTGTCCAATTCTCCCCAGCGCATCAGGGCGGCTCTTCTTTATTTGTTGAACCGCGCCGCTGAAGACGGCCATGTTTATCTCCCGGAAAAAGAGCTGGGCGAAAAAGTAGAGGCTCTCCTGCAAGGGGCGGAGAGCCCTGAGAAAATTAATCCTGCGAGTCCCACGCTGGCCGGATTGATCAAGGAGCAGCTCGACGATCTCGCCGCCTCGAAGCACATTTTCTACCGGTATGATGACCGCGGAGAACGTTTGGTATATGCGGCACATTATTACCATGCTGAAGAGGGATCAGCCGAAAAACTGATGCTCCTGGCTAAAAGCCGGCTTTTTCTTTTTTCACCCGGAGAAGATACTTTAAACGGGGAGATTTTGCGCAGCGAAGAGCTTAAGCTGACCGGAGAGCAGATTGCAGCCGTCAGGAGTGCATTTCTTAACGGTGTTACGGTGATTACCGGCGGTCCGGGAACGGGAAAAACCACTACCATAAGGACCATGATTAGGCTTTTTAAGCGGTTCGGGCTGAAAACTCTTCTGGCGGCTCCCACCGGGAGGGCGGCCAAACGGATGTCTGAAACAACAGGGATGGAAGCGCGCACTATCCACCGCCTCCTGGAGTACAGCCATGCCGAAGGGGAGAGTCCCAGCTTTCAAAGAAATGAAAAAAATCCCCTTGAAGCCGGGGTTGTAATTATTGATGAGGTTTCCATGGTCGATCTCCTTCTTTTCTACAGCCTGCTGAAGGCGATACCCGCAGGGTGCCGCCTGATCCTGGTGGGCGATGTGGACCAGCTCCCCTCCGTCGGCGCGGGAAATGTGCTCCGCGATGTGATCGCCTCCGGCGTGATCCCCTGCGTGCGGCTGCATACTATTTTCCGGCAAGCCTCTGAAAGCATGATTATCGTTAATGCCCACCGCATCAACCAGGGAAAGTTTCCTGTTTATAACAGTCCGAGGAAGGATTTTTTCTTTATTTCCGAGGATGATCCCGAGAAGGTTGCCCGCATTATCGCAGATCTCTGCCGGGAAAGGCTTCCCGGTTTCGGCTCTTTTGATTCTGTGGAGGATATACAGGTCCTTACGCCCATGCGAAAGACTCCGGTGGGGGTTGACAGGCTTAACCGGCTCCTGCAACAGGAGCTCAATCCGCCCTCCAGGCAGAAACAGGAGTTAAATTACGGCAATATGGTTTTTCGCCTGGGGGACAAGGTTATGCAGATTCGCAACAATTACCGGAAAGAAGTATTTAACGGGGATATTGGCCGCATTGCTTTTCTTGATGCCAGTGAAGGAGAGCTAAGTGTTTCCTACCCTGATTTGCAAGGCTCCCGCAATGTATCGTACGACCTGACGGAACTCGATGAGCTTGTTCTTGCTTATGCCGTTTCCGTTCACAAAAGCCAGGGGAGCGAATATCCGGTTGTCGTCATGCCTGTGGTTACACAGCACTTTATCCTGCTGCAGCGCAATCTTCTCTATACGGGAATTACCAGGGCCAAAAGGCTGGCTATCCTTGTGGGCACCTCCAAGGCTATTGGTATTGCCATTCATAACACCAAGGTGAAAAAACGGTACAGCGATCTTGCTCGGCAACTGAAGACAAGGGCAGGCGCTGAATGCTAAATGCTAAATTAAAAGCCAAGGCTTGCTCTTTTCTTTTCTTTTCTTGTCTTGTCTTGTCTTGTTTCTTATTTTACAGCAGAGATTATACAGAGAGCATTCTTTTTTCCTTTTTCATTCCCATTTTCATATACCGGTTAATTTGCTGGTCCAGCTGCCTGGAAATCTGGAGCATTTCGGCACTTACCTGATGATTTTCTTCGTATAGTTTGTTTAACTGTGTTTTTAACCGTTCGATTTCGGAAATGATATCCGGCAACTCCATATTTTGTCCCATTGTTCTAATCCTTTCATAGAAAAATTTGGGCTGGTAAGAGCCTGGCGGCGATTGGAAAACAAACATCGAGTGCCTTTGTCTAAGATCCGTTTAGCAGATCTATTCAACACAAAAGTGCAATTTCCTTTAAAAATTTGTCATTTTATTTACAAAATTGGGAGGCTGTGTAAGTGCCTACGGGAACTATTTTAAAAATGTTTTTTCCGCCCCGCTGTCCTTTTTGCCGGAAAATTCTGAAGGGGTTTCCCGTGGAAGACGGCACTTATCCGGTTTGGGCGAAAAAGGAAGCAATCCCGGAGGTGCTCTGCGGAAGATGCGCCTCCGAATTGCCATGGCTTAAGGATGATTGCTGCCCCAGGTGTGGCCGTGAGTTGGACGGGAAAGGAATTTGTTCCTGCAGGGAAGAGAAATATGCTTTTGAAAATTGCTGTGCAGTGAGCCGCTATACGGGTGAGGTCCGGGAAGCCCTCCGCTTTTTTAAATATCACCAAAAAAAGTGGCTCGCAGAACCTCTGGGGAAACTTTTATCCTGGAAGCTGACTTCTTTGAACTGGGCCCGCTCTATTGAAGCCGTTGTTCCTATTCCCCTGACGCCCCGGCGCCTGGCCGCGAGGGGTTATAACCAGGCTGCCCTGTTGGCCGAAATAGTGGGAAAAGAAACAGGCCTCCCGGTCCTGGATGTTTTGGAACGGGTTAAAGAAACGGAGAGCCAAACCGGCATGAAGCGCGAGGAAAGATGGAAAAATCTTCAGGGGGCTTTTCGCTGCCGAGAAAGAGGGCAAAAATATGGCCATCTGCTTCTTATTGACGATATATTAACCACGGGTGCAACGGCCCATGAGGCGGCCTGTGCTTTAAGGAACGGGGTTGCCGGACGGGTGAGCGTGGCTGTTTTTGCCCGCTAGTCGGCAGATGCAGGCAAGAGCGGGTGCAGCGCCATCGGGCTTTTAGCTGAAAGCAAAGTTTTCCTTTTGCCCGCGGTGCTGCTGTAGTCGGCGAAAAGTTTTCCTGCCAAGGTCAGGTGGCTGTTGTTTTTTTCCAGAACAGCCCCAGAACGCCGATTGCCGCCCCGAAAACAAAGCCCCCGATATGTGCCCACCATGCTACTGCCTGGGCAGTGGCGCCTGCCATGAGAAAGGCGTTTAGGAGCTGTAGGATAAACCAGAATATGAGAAAAAACTTGGCGGAGATGCTGGCGGTCGTGAGAAGAAAACCGATGGGGATAAGCGCGAGCACTCTGGCCCGCGGGAAAAAAATAAAATATATACCGAGGACTCCGGCAATAGCCCCGCTGGCTCCGATAACCGGTACCGGGGAGGCGGGGTTTGTGAGGATGTGCGCCAGATTGGCCGCGGCTCCGGCTGCCAGATAAAAAAGCAGGTAACCGCCGTGTCCCAGCCGGTCTTCTACATTGTCCCCGAAAACCCAGAGATAAAGCATGTTGCCGAGTAGATGGAACCAGCTTCCGTGAAGAAAGGTGGCGCTTATAAAAGGGAACCATGCTGCCGGGAGTAGTGCTCCGCTGCCGGACAGTTCAAAAAATTGCTGCGGGATAACCCCGTAGTGGACAAAGAGCTGCAGCAGCTCTTCCCGGGTCAGCGTTGTTTGATAAAAAAATATCAGGACATTAACAATGATCAGGAAAATATTAATAAACGGGAACTTCTTCGGGCGCACATTATCGCGCAAAGGAATCATTTATAAACTCCTTTTTTTCACTTATACATTTATTATATCATACCCGGATCCGTGACAGAATAACAAAAACAAGGAGCCGGAAACGGCAGCGCAAGAGAATACAGGAAATAAAAACCTTCACCAAAAGGATATGATAACAGGGCGGGAAAGTGAGCATGGGAAAAAACGGCGATGACAAAAAGATAACATCCCCGTCATACCTGGCTAAAATTTTACGGGAAAGGGGGCTGGCCCCGCGGCGCTCGCAAGGTCAGCATTTCCTTGTGGACGAAAATATCCTGGGCAGAATTCTGGCCGCGGCATCCCTGGAAGAAAGCGATTATGTGCTGGATATCGGGGCCGGTCCCGGCGCTCTTTCTCTGGCTATGGCGGAAAAAGTTGCCGGAGTGATCGCTGTGGAGCAAGACAAAGGCCTGGTGGAGCTGCTGAAAGAGCAGGCTGATATACGGGGGCTTAACCGTCTGCATATAGTCGAAGGAGATGTCCGCCGCCTGGATTTGGAAGAAATCTGCCGGGAGCGCTGGGGGCGGGCATTGGGCCAGGAAGGGCACAATGTCAAGGTTGTGGCAAACCTGCCCTATTATTTGACGACGCCGCTTCTTTTTCAGCTCCTGCAGGGCTCGCTGCCCCTTAAGCTGCTGGTGTTAATGGTGCAGCTCGAAGTAGCACGGAGAATAAATGCTGCGGCGGGACAAAAAGATTACGGCCTGCTGACGGTCCTGTGCAGATATTATACAGAGCCCCGCTTTCTTTTCAAGGTCTCACCGGGGGTTTTTTATCCGCGGCCTGCGGTAGAATCGGCAGTGGTGCGGCTGGATGTTGTTCCGCCGCGACCTGTGGAAACCCGTCAGGAAATTCTTTTCTGGAAAATTGTCAGGGCAGCTTTTCAAAAACGGCGCAAAACAATCCTTAATGCCCTGGAAGGAATAGAAATGATGGGGAAGGCCGACTGGACCAAGCTCTTGAAAAAAGCCGGCATCCAGCCCAACCGCCGGGGAGAAACTCTCTCTTTAATGGAATTTGCAAAGTTGAGCGAGATACTTTATAATGTAAGTGTTCCTTAATATATTATGTCGACCCGTGTAGGAATAAACGGAAAGAAGGCCGTCCTATGATATTTCAGAGCCCTACTCGTGGGAAGATGACTCTGGAGGAGACGTTCCAGGAGATTATTGCGTACATCAAGGAACAACCC
The DNA here is from genome assembly GCA_012728375.1 of Bacillota bacterium. Taxonomy (GTDB): domain Bacteria; phylum Bacillota; class Dethiobacteria; order DTU022; family UBA8154; genus DUNV01. The sequence goes on from JAAYFF010000009.1 coordinate 54,749, forward strand.
GGGGAACAATACAAACTCATTATTGGAACAGATTCACAAGCCCATTACGGAGAAGAAGTCAATTTTGTAACCGCGATTATTATTCACCGAGTTGGGAAGGGAGGGCGCTATTTTTACCGAAGTGAAAAACATCACTTTTTGCAAACTTTAAGGCAAAGAATCTTTTATGAGACCTCTCTGAGCCTTGATGTTGCCGGACGATTTTCTTCCCTGCTGTCAAAAAACGGTTTTTCTCAGCTTAATGTGGAAATACACATGGATGTGGGTATCCGCGGAGATACCCGGGAACTAATCCGGGAAATGGTGGGGATGGTGGCCGGCAGCGGCTATGATGCCCGGATTAAACCCGATTCATACGGTGCCAGCAAGGTTGCTGACAAGTATACAAAATAAATAAATTAAAATTAAAATAATAGAAAAAGATAAAAAAAGAAAAAAAACTTGACATTGGCTTTGATAATTGGTAAAATCCAGAGTTCCCTTGACAAAATAGAGGATTTATGTTAAAATGCTCTTGAGGTGATGCCATGATGGCCGCAAAAAACACCCTGTTGCAGATCCGCAAAGAACTCGAATCGCATGTTGGGGAAAAAATCAAGTTGCGGGCAAACAGGGGTCGTCGGAAATCTTATGAAAAGGTAGGGGTCCTTGAAAATACCTATCCCTCTATTTTTGTCGTCAGAGTTGATGAAGAAAATTATCACCAGAGATATTCCTTCAGTTATGCGGATGTCCTTACCGAAACCGTGGAACTAAGTCTTTGGGGCGGGGACAATAAATTGATTGCCCTTTGCGCCGGAAAATAACAAAACTTGAACTTTCTATATCTATAAATAATATAAGAGCAACTTAAAATATCGTACTTACCATATTTCCTCCCGTATTTTCTAAAGCAGATAAGCGGGATTTTTTTATTTATCGAAGACTTTTCCCGCCGTGTCATAACTTCACCTCCTTTCTAATAACTATAATATGTGAAGGCGCATATTGTGATAAAGGAGGGATGTAGATTATGGGGCGGAAAGCTTTAAAAGAGGGAAAAATAGAGCTGCTGACAGCTAAGCTTGACTTTGCATCGCTGGTAGGAGAAACTGTTTTACGTTTCTTTTTAACAAAAGATTTGCTTTTTCAGGAAGAACCGGCCAGAGATAAGGACCGCCGGCCTCTTCCGCTGGGTGACCTGGCTGCATGGGTCAGCCTCATGGAGGTGAACATTGCAGAGAAAAATAAGGTTGTCGTCCAGGGAAAGGTGGAGGGAAAGGCCGTTTTTTATTCCACTGCCGGACCTAAAGAAGTGGGATGGGGGGCGGACGAATTCTCCAAAGAGGCTGATGTTCCCGGTGCATTGCCGGGAATGACGGTAAACGGGCATGGCCGCATTTTTTTCCTGGATGACAGCCGTGAACCCCTGGAGGAAGAGGGCAAATGGCTGTACCAGCTACAGATCGGGATAGAAATATTGCTGACGGTTTCCGACCCGCAGCAGCTTGAAATCGGTGTCGGGGCAAAAAATATTCTTCCGGAGCAGGTTGTCCGGGGAGTAATTTCTGCCGAGGAGCTGGTGGGAGAAAAAAGTGTTCCTTTAACCCTGACCAGTGAGCTGGATTTTCCTGAACAACTCGATTATATTAAAACATTATCCTGCAGCCTGGCTGATTACTCTTATGAAAAGGAGAAAGAAGGGCTTCTTTTTAAGGGCGAGCTGGTTACCGTCATCTATTTTATTGCCGGAAAGGAAAGGGGTTTTCAGGAAAGCAGGCAGACCTTTTCGCAGCAGATACCTTTCCCGCTGAAGAAAGGGGCGGAAGTTGTCTTTTTCCCGCAAGTAGAGTACGCCGCACACGACTTGCTGGGGAAAAAGGCCCGACAAAGGGTGTATGTAGATATTTACTTAAGGGCCACCCGTCTGGTCCAGCAGGAGGTCCTCACCGATATCCGCGAAGGTGAGGTAAAAAAGGAATATCTTATGCTTCCCAAGCCTGCAGGAATAGCCCGGGAACCCCTTGAGCTGATGCAGAGGCTGGCTTTTCCCTTCCCCAGAGAGATTACTGCAGGACCCTGCCGCCTTATTAAACTGGAGGCCGATGTCCAGGAAAACAGGGTGGTTGTCAGCGGAATCCTGGAAAAAACAATCTATTATATTCCTGCACCGGAAAGGGAGCAGGCCGGGGAGGAAGAAGAACAGTGGCCGCTGGCTATTAAAATGGAGGAAGACTTTAACCGTTCCCTCCAATTGCCCGGCCTGGAGCCCGGCTCCAGCGTTATTGTTTATTTCAGTCCCGGAAGGACCGAATTTGCTGCTGTTGAAGCGGCGACCCTGCAGGTTACACATGCTTATCTGGAGGCTAAAGCGTGGGAAACGAATGAATATTCTGTAGTGGTTCCTTTTCGCGTGCCTCCTGAAACCAGTTTGGTAATTTATGCCGTTCATCCGGGTGACACCCTTTTAAAAATTGCCCGCTTGTACGGGGTCAAGACATCTACAATTGTCAGGGCTAACAACCTCAGCGACGAAGCTACCCCGCCTGCCGGCAGCAAGCTGATGATTCCTCTTTTTTATGAAGGAAATAATGAGTAAGTAAGATGTGAAGCAAAGGGACGGTTTGAAGCATGGGGACGGTTCTCCTGCTTCATTCAGAGAATGAAGCAGGAGAACCGTCCCCATGCTTCACTTGTGTTTCTCGATAAAGTGCAGCAGGGGGATGCCTATTCCCAAAACGGCAATGCTCTGGCCCAGTCCGATGGAAAGGACGGTCGGCCAGTATGGTACGGCAAAGAGCAGATACAGGTACAGGCTGACAAGGAAAGCGTTAAGGATGATGGGGCTGAGGTAGGCGATAAGTTTGTTATGGCGAAAGCGGCGGGTGATACAAGCTGCCAGAAGCGTTATGAGGCTGCCGAAAACAATATCTGCCATCCCGAAGGGACCGAAGAAGTTGGCCAGAAGGCACCCGAGGAATAACCCGACAATTGCTTCGGGAAAAAGAACAGGAAGCAGTGTTAATCCTTCGGCAATTCTCACCTGAACAGGGCCGAAGCTTATGGCTGAAAGCAGAAAAGTAACGGCCACATAGAGCGCCGCAATTATTCCCGCCCGGGCCAGATATGCAGCAGTAGGCGTCCGGGACCTTTTTTCTTTTTGCATTTTTTTTTGCTCCCCGGCTGGAAGGGGGACTGTCCTTTGCGTTTCCCCTTCCAAGTCTGTTAAGTATATGATATACTATTACAATAGCAAAAAAAGTTTATGGTAACAAGTAAGTTTAGTCCGATTGGACAAGAATTTGGGAAAGGCAGGTGCCCTTGATTGACAAAAAAAACATATGAAGAGATTAACGAGAAAATCCGGTCCGGAGCAGCAGTTGTCGTTACTGCGGAAGAAGTCATCTCTTTAGTTAAGGAAAGGGGAATAGAGGAAACCGCAGCTTATGTTGATGTGGTTACTACGGGCACCTTTGGGCCGATGTGTTCATCCGGCGCATTTTTTAACTTTGGCCATCCCAAACCGCGCATGAGAATGAGTAAAGTATATCTTAACGGGGTAGAGGCTTACGCAGGGATAGCTGCTGTTGATGCCTATCTGGGTGCCACCCAGCTGCCGGAGACAGATCCGGCTAATAAATCTTTTCCCGGGCATTTCAACTATGGCGGCGGGCATGTCCTCGAGGACCTTGTAGCAGGGAAGGAAGTGTTCCTGGACGCTTACAGCTATGGCACGGATTGTTATCCGCGGAAGTCCTACCAAAAAGCTATTAAGCTGGAGGATATACCCTATGCAGTTCTCTACAACCCCCGCAATGCTTATCAGAACTATAACGTGGGAGTTAATCTGTCCGATCGCACTCTTTACACCTATATGGGAATTTTAAAGCCAAACTTGGGGAATGCCAATTACAGCACCGCGGGGCAACTTTCTCCCCTATTTAACGATCCGTACTACCGCACCATCGGGATGGGAACGAAAATTTTTCTGGGGGGCGGCGTGGGTTACGTGAGCTGGTTCGGGACACAGCATGCTCCGGAGGCACCCCGAGGCGAGAACGGAGTTCCCCTTTCCCCGGCGGGAACCCTGGCAGTTATCGGCGATTTAAAGCAGATGTCTCCCAAGTGGTTACGGGGGATCAGTTTCCTCGGTTATGGCGTCTCCCTCATGGTGGGGCTCGGGATTCCCATCCCTATTTTGGATGAAGAGATTTTAAAATATACGGCAGTGAGCGATGAGGAAATTTTTGCCCCTATCGTCGATTACAGTCAATCTTACCCCCAGGGGCTGGGCGAGGTGCTGGGAAGGGTCAGCTACGCGCAGTTAAAAAGCGGGCAGATAACTCTGGGAGGAAAGGTTATCCCTACGGCTTCCCTTTCCAGTTATGCGGGAGCCAGGCAGATTGCTACCATACTGAAGGAATGGATCCAAAAGGGTGAGTTTTTCCTGACCAAGCCTGCTTTTACCCTTCCCCGCTCAAATGAAGGAGTCGATTATAAAAGAAGCGTCGGGGAGGAGATTCTATGAGAGAAAAAATGGTGCTGTATTTTCCGGCGTCCGTAGTGGAACAGCCTTTGACTTATTCTTTAATCAAGGAATATAATTTAATGGTCAATATCTTGAAGGCAAATATCAATCCAAAGATGGAAGGCCGCATTGTAGCGGAGATTAGCGGCAAAAAGGAAGATTTTGAGGCTGGCTTGGACTTTCTGCGCTCCCGGGGGGTGAAGACCTTTCCCCTTGAGCAGGAGATTGTCTGGGTGGAGGAACGCTGCACCCACTGCGGAGCCTGCAGCGTCATCTGTCCTGCCGGTGCCCTGGTCATGGAGCGCCCCGAGATGGTGGTCCGCTTCAAGGGCGAGAAATGCATTATTTGTGAGCACTGTATTACCGCCTGCCCGTCCAGGGCGATGGAGGTTCGCTACTAGAGTGGGGCATTCTCTGAGAGACTATCGCCGGAAGCTCTGTCCTTCCGGAATGTATTCCTTCACTGTGACTGTCAAGGAGACGGACCTGTGGGTGGCTGTGGGGGAGCAGCCCGCAGCGGACAGCCTGCCGCAGGAATTGGAACAGTTTATCTGGCGGCAGAGGAAGCTTCTGGAAAGCTATATTGCACGGGATCCGTTTTTCCGGGAGACCCTTGAACCCTATCTGGTCAGTCCCGATGCTCCCGCGATAGCGCGGGAAATGGCCCGGGCGGGAAACATCGCCGGGGTGGGTCCAATGGCCGCTGTGGCCGGTGCCTTTGCCCAGTATGCGGGGATGTGGCTCCTTAAAAAATACTCTCAGGTTATCGTAGAAAACGGCGGAGACCTGTTTATCTCCTGTCCGCAGGAGGTAAAGGTGGGCATTTACGCGGGCAGTTCACCGTTTAGCGGCAAACTTGCCGTGCGGGTAGCTCCCGGTCCGCGGGGTCCCTGCGGGCTTTGCACTTCTTCCGGAACAGTGGGCCCTTCCCTGAGCTACGGCAGGGCGGATGCCGCTGTGATACTGGCCCAAGACGCGCTATTGGCGGATGCTGTTGCTACTGCTGCGGGTAACCTTGTTCAATCAGACGGTGACTTGGAGCGTGCTGTTGATTTTGCCCGGAAATTGCCCGGCGTGGAAGGAGTTCTGGTTATTCTGGATGATAAAATGGCGGCTTGGGGCGGGATTCGGCTGGAAGAGGTTTAGCTAAGTAATGAGCGGGACAAAACGGCATCCGCAGAGCTTGTGCACATTAATGCCGGTTTCTTCCTTGGTGATCAGGAGCAGATCCTGCAGGAGCCGATCTCCTACAGGGATAACCATGCGGCCTCCCGGGCGCAATTGTTCCAGGAGCAGCGGCGGGACCTCGGCCGCTGCAGCGGTAACAAGTATTCCGTCAAAAGGGCTTTCCTCAGGCCAGCCCGCGGCGCCGTCGCCGATTTTATAGCTGATATTTTTGTATCCCAGCAGGCTGTGCACCTCTCTGGCCTGCAAGGAGAGTTTTTCAATCCGTTCAACGGTATAGACATGTTCTGTCAGTTCGGCCAGAATGGCTGACTGGTAGCCCGACCCGGTTCCAATTTCCAGCACTTTTTCATGTCCCTGCAATTCAAGGGATTGGGTCATCAGGGCAACGATATAAGGCTGGGAGATGGTTTGTTCTTCCCCGATGGGAAGGGGATGATCCCGGTAAGCAAGGTGCCGGTTCTCCTCTGCAACAAAGAGGTGCCGGGGGACCTTGCTGAAAGCTTCCAGAACAGCCGGGTCGTTTATCCCCCTGGGTTCCAGTTGATCCCGGATCATCTGCCGCCGGAGCAGGGTAAATTTGCTATCGTCCATGGTCTTTCCTCCTGCGCCACGATTATAACACGAATGAGGCGGGGAGCGCAAATTACGGACAGGGAGCATCCATTAATTGTTTGTTTTGAATTTCAAAAAAATGGGGGTTTTACCTCTACCATAACAGATTGGTGGTGAAAATCATGAATTTTGAACAAGGACCGATCAGACCTCCCAACGAGGCGGAGAGCTTATTCGTCAGGCTTACCCGTAATTGCCCGTGGAATAAATGCCTCTTCTGCAACATCTATAAAAACAAAACATTTTCCCGAAGGACGGTAGAGGAGATCAGAAATGATATTCTTGCCATGAAAGAGGCGGAGGAAAAGGTGCTGTCGTATGCCCTTAGCCTGGGAGAGGATGAAGTAACCCGCGAGGTTCTGCAAATGGTTTATAATTATGCGCCGGACCTTCTGCAGATTGCTTTCTGGCTTTTCAGGGGGGGGAAGAATGTTTTTTTGCAGGATGCTGATTGCATGATTATGCCCCCCGAACAACTGGCCGAAATTATTTCTTTTATCAAGGAACAGTTTCCCTCTGTGAAGCGGGTTACTACATATGGACGTACGAAATCCATATGTAAATACACCGTGGAACAGCTCAAGATGTTGAAAGAGGCGGGACTGAGCAGGATACATTCCGGCCTGGAATCGGGGTACGATCCTCTTCTGAAATTTATGAACAAGGGTGTTACCGCGGAAGAACATATCCAGGCGGGCCTCATGGTTAAAGAAGCGGGCATAAGCCTCTGTGAATATATTCTCCTTGGCTTCGGGGGAAAGAGATACTGGAGAGAACATGCCATGGATACGGCTATCGTTCTTTCAACCATTGATCCGCATTTTGTCCGTATTCGCACCCTTGCCGCACGCAGAGAAAGTCCGTTGCAGGCGTATATCGAAAGCGGTGAATTTCAAGTTCAGAACGACGACGGCCTGGCTATGGAGGAAAGGCTGTTTCTGCAAAATTTTGACGGGACCGGCTTTATTGTCAGCGATCATATCTTAAACCTTCTGGAGGAGGTTCAGGGACAGCTGCCGAAGGATATGGAGAAAATCATCGGCGTTGTCAACAGTTATCTCAGCCTTCCCCCAGATGAAAGGGCGAACTTTAGTCTGGGGAGAAGATTGGGGCTTTACAGGTTTTTAAAGGACAGAAATGATCCCGCTCTTTTTCACCAGGTTGAAGAAGTAAGATTAAGCCTGATAAAGCGCGGCAAGGATTTAGAGGAGTTTGTTTCCGAATATATGTCCAACTACCTATAAAATAAAAATTGACTCTGGCTGGAGGTGGCAAAGTGACAGGACAAGCCGGCGAAAATGATCATGGTTGTCCGGCGCTGCGGCAGCGGAAAGGAAAAAATTGGTTTTTTTCTTTAACCCTGGCCTTTCTTTTTTTGCTGGCAGGTTTTTTTCTGGGCCGCATCGCGGTGGCGGATACGGGGCTTATTCCCGGTTCAGAAGAAGATCCGCTGGTTACTGCGAGCTGGGTTGAAGCAAGGCTAAATACTTTTTCCAAAACCATCAAAGCCGAGCTGGCAGGGCAGCAGGCTGGAAACGGCAGCCAAAAGACCCCGGAAGCCCCCTCTGAACAGCCCCCGGCCGGGCAAATTATTGCCGTACCCAGCCCCGCACCCGCTTACGAAGTGATTGTTTTGCAGCCGGGAACCAAGCTGTTGACAGGTGCGGGGACAGAATTCATCCTGCGCAGCGGAAAGGCCCGCATTATTGCTGGTCCCGGCGGGGGGATTGCCGATCTGACGGCCGGAAAAGAACTGGTCGACGGGGATGCTGTTCCCAGGGAACATCTCCTGCTTTCTCCCAGGGATGACGGCCGCGGCGCGCTGATGGAAACCGAGGTTATTTTTTTAATTCGGGGGAAATTTAATACAACACAATAATGATTCTACATAATGGTTCTGCTGCATAAACTCCATTTGCAAAGCGTTCGCTGAAAACTGCAACCATTCGACTAACAATTTTTCGCACGGGCCAATTGAACGTCCTGTTCAGTGGCCCTAAAAATGGCATCCTGCCATTTTTGCTTCAAAATTGTTACGTTTTCATGGACTGTTTTTGCAGCTCACACTTAAAGCAAATGTCGTTTTATGCAGTAAAACATAATTTATGAAGTGGAATCAGTAGCAAAACATAATTTTTATGCAGTGGAATCAATCATTGTTGCGGGAAGGAGAAAGCTTTTGACCTGTATTGCCCTTTCGGGTTATTATGGTTTTTACAATATCGGAGACGAGGCTATCCTGGAAGCAATTATCCGATTTTTGCGCCGCCGGCTTCCGGAAGCGGAGCTGGTGGTTTTTTCTGCGGATCCCGCCCATACTCGCAGGACCTACGGCGTTGAATCCGTTTCCAGAACGCACCTGCCCTCTATTTTTCGCACCTTACGGCGTGCCGACCTGCTCATCAGCGGCGGGGGCGGTTTACTCCAGGATGTAACCAGTTTGCGCTCAGTTGTCTATTATCTGGGTATTATGGAGATGGCAATGCAGATGGGAAAGAAAGTTGCCGTCTTTGCCCAGGGCATGGGACCATTGCATCACCGCCTGGCCCTGCACTGGGTGAAAAGAGTGCTAAGCCGGGTTGACTTTGTCAGCGTGCGCGATCCCCTTTCCGGGAGTTTCCTGTCGCAGCTGGGAATCAAAAGGGAAATTATGGTTACAGCGGATCCGGTTTTCTCTTTGGAGCCGGCATCGGGGGAGGAGATTAAAGCGTTCTGGGCAAAGAAGGGGCTCCCGGAAGAAAAAAAATATTTGCGCATAGGGGTTGCCCTGCGCCCTTTTCCCCGGGAAACGAGCTCTAATGCGCAAATTATGGAAACAGTCGCCAGGGCCTGTCTTTACCTGGAGAAACAGCACAAAGCCAGGCTGATTTTCCTTCCCTTCCACCTGCAGAAGGATTTGCCCTTGGCCAGGCAGATCGCCTCCAGGCTCTCGCAGCAGAGCATAATTATAGATAAATTCCTCACGATCCGGGAGATAATGTGCCTGATGGGAGGGCTCGATCTTCTTGTGGGAATGCGCCTTCATGCCCTTATTATTGCTGCAGTAAGCGGGGTCCCCTTTCTGGCTCTTCCATATGATCCCAAGATAAACGCTTTTCTCTCCCGCATTGGAAAAGACCCCCCGCCTCCGCTGCAGGAGCTGACCCTGCAGCAGCTTATACAGGGCTTGGAAACAGTTTTGGCGGGAAAAGAAAAAGACTCTCGAAGGCTTGGAAGGATACAGGAGTTAAAAAACGAAGTGGAAAAAGCAGCGGACGAGCTGCTCTCCCTTGTTGGCAGTGCAGGATAAGCGGGATAAGGTCGGACACTTCCGCTGGAAGAGGTTATGCGGGGGAAAATTTGACATCAAGAAAGATGATAAAGGCAGCACTTTTTTGCATTAGCCCACATCCGGCAAAATTTCAGACGAAAACCATAACGTCTTTTAACGGCCTTTTTACAGGTTTAGCGGGTTCTTCGTCCGGATAGCCGATGGGAATCATGGCCACCGGGCGAATTTTTTTCGTATCCAGCCCCAGCACCTTTGCCACCGCCTCTTCACGAAAAGCCCCTACCCAACAACAGGCCAATCCTTTTTCCACAGCACACAGCAGGAGATTTTCTATTGCTGCTGCGGTGTCCTGAAGGGCATAAAGGGTATAGCCCCGCTGCCCGTAGGAGGCGGCTGACCTCCACAGTTCGGCGCAGACAACAATAATAACCGGAGGTGTTGCCATCCAGGACTGCGCTGCAGCTTCCGCCAGGTCGTCCCGAATTTCCTTATTTTTAACTATATAAAATTTCCATGGCTGGACATTGCCGGCAGTCGGAGCCAGACAGGCTGCTTCCAGCAACTGGAAAAGAATTTCCTCCGGAAAGGGATCTCCTTTAAAGCTTCTTACGCTGCGCCTTTTTTTAACAGCTTCAAAAACATCCATTTTTTCTTCTGAAGCATAAAAACTCCAGCTTCCCCTCCTTTCATATGTAAGACTATTTTACCACTTGCCCCCAGAAAATGAAATAGAGAAATAGCAACGGGCAAAAGACTAAGCTTGCCTGCGGAGGGGGAGGGGGCTGCAGCGGTGCTGTCAGGTGCTGAACATAAGCCTCGTTCCTGCTGCCAGCAGCCCGAGTCCAAGGAGTTTCCACCAGGTAAAAGGAACTGTTTCCATGCCGAAAAGTCCCAGATGATCGAGCAAAACTGCTGTGGTTACCTGGGCGGCGACGATAGCTGTTGTCGCATTGGCGACTCCCAGCCTGGGGATGGAGGCGGCTACCGCATAGGTGATGAGGACGATTAACAAGCCGCTTAAAAAGTAATACCAGGGTGCGCTGCCTGCCCGGGCAATATTTCCTTTACCCAGTCCCAAAAGGAATAAGGCTGCAAGGGAGGTCAGCGTTCCCGTGAGCATGACGATAAGGGTAGTCTCCAGCACGCCGATAATTTTGCCAAGCGCGGCATTGAAGGTTCCCTGTACTGCCATGGTGGCACCGGCCAGGGCAGCCAGGACAAGGGCAATTAGACTGAACTTCATCATGGAAAAGCTCCTTTATTGAATTAACAAGTTCAGTTTGCCCCCATTAAGAAAAATTAGTCATACTAACAACTTTTATTCGTTCACGTCCCGCGGGCGATCCTTCCCCCGGAGCTCACGCTGGAGCTTGATGGCCTTTAAAAAAACGAGGAGCCCCTCTTTTTCGTCCGGGGAAAGCCGGCCGATTTCCCTGACAGCCGAGTTCAGGTCCGGATCCCGTACAATCTCCTGCCAGTGGGAATCTGCGGAGATATCGTCGTAGTTGTTGGCCGCAGGGCTATTATCTTTGCTGCCGGGTTTTCGGCTAAGATAGCCAGCCGCGGTTAACAGTTCCTCCGGGGTGAGGCCCAGGTGCGGGGCCAGCCGTTGCAGGATGCGGGCATGGGGAATGTTTCGCTCTCCCCTTTCAATACGGGAAAGGTAGGAGGGGCTTAAATCAGCCAAAGCTGCCAGTTTGGTCAAGGGGATGTTTTTCTCCCGGCGCAGCTTTTTAATAAAGAAACCGAAGGATACGGGATCAATGGGCATTTTGTCACCAAACCTTTCGTTTCCCTATTTTAAAGGAAAAATTGCCTCAGGGCAACAATAAAAGACAAAGGCCTTCGTATTGACAATTGGCAAATTATTTTGATATATTGTGTCAAATGGCAAATACGGAGGTTAAAAATGATGCACCTGGATATTAGAAGGGATCTCCTTGAAAAAATTTTACAGGAAAAGGGCTGGAGCAAAAAGAGATTTGCCCGGGAGCTGGGAATTGATTATTCGTATTTTTGCCGTATCCTGAGAAACGAGCGAAATCCCGGAAGCAAATTTATTAACGAGTTTTTATTTTTTTGCAAGAAATATGGCCTTTCCTTTAACGAATATGTTTTTATAAAACTTGGCAAAGAACGCAAATAACATTATCATATACATAATCATATACATAACTCCACTAACGATAACGGGACTGGAGGCAAAAGGAGTCATGCGGACAGAAGAAATTACTATTCAGGTTGAAAACTTTGCCCTTCGGGGCCGGGCTTACTGGCCCGGGAGTGTTTGTAGCCCGGATAAGGATAAGCCTTTTCTAATTCTTTGCCACGGCATACCCCGGGCGGGGACAGAAGGGGAAAAAAAGGCGGTAGGCCAAGAAGGGGGCAGTGACGGCGGCTATCCGGCTCTAGCCGCCAGGTGTGCGTCCCTGGGGCTGCCGGTTTTCCATTTTAATTTTCGCGGGACGGGTGAGAGCGAAGGAGACTTTGATTTGCCGGGGTGGACCCGGGATTTGCTTGCTTTTTTGGATTACTGGGAAAAAAGGGGAGCAGAGCGGGGTTTTTCTCTCTGGGGTTTCAGCGCGGGGGCTGCTGTTTCAGCCTGCGTGGCTGCCGCGGAGCCGCGGGTTAAAAATGTGATTCTCGCCGCTTGTCCGGCAAGTTTCCGGAAGCTTTTCCCCCGGGAAGGGCTGGACCAGCTCATTGACCGCTTCCGCCGGACCGGGATAATACGCGACCCGGCTTTCCCTTACGATCCTGTTCAGTGGCTGGAGGGTATTTACGCGGTGGAACCCGTGAAGTACATAGCCCGGCTGGCTCCCAGACCCCTGCTTTTGGCGCACGGCACCGCTGACGAGCTGATTCCGTACAGCCACGCCTTTGAATTATACCGGCAAGCGGGCCGCGGCAGGCAACTGTTAATCCTGCCGGGGGCGCGCCATCAGCTGCGCAGGGATGAAAAGGCGGTAGATTTCTGCCTGAAGATGCTGGAAGAAATGGCTCGCCAGGGTACTTGACCTCGTCATTTGCCATCCGTACTCCTATCCGGCTTCAACCCTTTGAGACCGGAAATCTATCCCGGAAAAAAATTGTTCTCCCAGAAGGAGTGTTTGAGGCTGTGTCCTTCCAGAGCGGCGATACATGATTCGGTGAGGAGATCGAGCCGGTAAAACAAGGCTGGGGCTTGCTTTTCCCCCGAGCCTTTGCGGGTCAGGGGTCCAAAGGGAACGAAATAAATGCCCCGGATATCCATCAGCGCGGAGATATCGCCAAAGGGCGGAGGGGTATCCTTCTCCAGGACCGGGGCGATGACCAGCGGCAGGCCGTTGTGATCCCGATCCCGGGGAATCATTTCCGCCAACAAGCTCAGCTGCTTTCCTGTACAGGGGATAAAAACCAGCAAATCAAAAAGGGAGCCTTCCCTAGCAGGACAAAACTTGCCCAGGGGCTTCAAATCCTGCCCATAATTATCCGTTATCTTCCGGATTGGCGTCAGCTTGCGGATAAAGGCCGGAAAACCGTCTTTTTCTTCTCCCAGTAAAATGATGAGGACTTCCGCGCCTTCGAACATAATCCTGTTGATTTCATTTAAAATACGGGTATCGCCGAGCTGTTTAATTTTCAGCATGATACCGATTTTTTTGCTCTGTAAGCGCATCATGGAAACACCTCCCGGTGCTAATTTATGGTATGCTTTTCAGCCGGGAAGGTGTCAATGAAAAAAATTAGAGGTCGAGGAGATTTTCCAGGCCGTAAACCAGCCCTTTAAGGGAAGCAATTTTTTTAATTGCCAGTAAGACTCCGGGCATAAATGATTTGCGGTCGTAGGAATCGTGGCGGATGGTTAAAGTCTGGCCCAGTCCGCCGAAGATGACCTCCTGGTGAGCGATAAGTCCTTCCAGCCTGACGCTGTGGATATGGACGTTTTCTGCTACCGCGCCCCTCGCTCCGGCGAGTTTTAAAAGCTCTTCCCGCTTTTGGGGCTCTTCGCGGCGGCCGGCGGCAATCATCTCCGCGGTCTTTAACGATGTTCCCGAAGGGGCATCGATTTTCTGGTCGTGATGCAGTTCGATAATTTCCGCATGTTTGAAATAGCGGGCAGCTAACTGGGCAAATTTCATCATCAGGACCGCTCCCAAGGCGAAGTTCGGCGCGATAAACGCGCTTAAGCCCGCTTTTTCAACCCATTCTTCAATAAGCTTAAGATCGACCTGGGTAATTCCGGTGGTGCCGACAACAGGGCGGATTCCGCAAGCCAGGGAGATTTTAATATTATCCATGACAGCCATGGGAGTTGTAAAATCTACCATAACTTGGATTTTCCCCTCGGCGAGGGCTTCGCTGCTTAAATTCCGGAGCACAATTCCCAGTTTTTTCTTTCCCAGCACTTCGCCGATATCTTCCCCAATGCCCTGGAGATCGAAAGCTCCGGCCAGTTGGAGTTCTTCATCATCCAGCACAGCTTGGCAAACTTCCCGTCCCATGCGCCCAAAAGCCCCGTTGACGGCAACATTGATTTTTTCCACTGTCAATACCCCCTGTTTTTAGCTGCTATTCGCTTAAACTCCTTTGATTGTCCTAGAAAAACCAGAAGATGTCAAGAATTCATCTAGGTTGGGCGGGGAAACTTACAAATAACGGGTTTATGAAAATTCGGCAACAAATTTTAGGGTGAAGATGCAATAGAAAAGGGGGTACCCAGGTGGTATTAAAAATCGGAATTAACGGTTTTGGCCGTATCGGCCGCGTAACATACCGCGCGCTTCTTGAAAAAGGCGGCGCGGAGGTGGTAGCTGTAAATGATCTGGCCGACAGCAGGACCCTGGCACACCTGCTCAGCTACGATTCCCTTTATGGAAAGCTTCCGTTTGAAGTTGAGGCGGAAGAAGGGGCGCTCAGGGTCAACGGGAGAGTTATTTGGACATTTCAGGAGAAGGACCCGGGGAAAATCCCCTGGGCTGAGCTTGGGGTGGAGGTTGTCGTGGAGTCTACCGGGCGCTTCCGCACGCGGGAAGAGGCCTCGCGCCACCTGGAAGGGGGGGCTTTGCGGGTTATTGTTACCGCTCCCATGAAAGATCCCGATATCACAATTGTCATGGGCGTCAATGAGGAAAAGTATAACCCCGATGTTCACAAGGTGATCTCCAATGCCTCCTGCACCACGAATGCCCTGGCCCCTGTAGTCAAGGTTCTGCAGGATTCCTTTGGGATAGAAAAAGCCCTTATCAATACTACCCATGCTTATACAAACGACCAGAGCCTGCTGGACTTTGCCCACAGGGACTTGCGCCGCGCCAGAGCGGCTTTTCTTTCCTTAATACCTACTTCAACAGGAGCAGCCCGGGCTATCGGTGATGTAATTCCCGAATTAAAAGGGCGTATTGACGGTTTTGCCGTACGCGTTCCCACTCCCACCGTGTCCCTTCTGGATATCGTCGCCCTGCTGGAAAGGGAAGTCACGGCAGAGGAGGTTAATGAAGCGCTCCGCCAGGGCGCGGAGAAGGCGCCGGAAATTCTGGCTTTCAGCATGGAGCCCCTGGTTTCGGCTGATTACCGGCGGAGTCCCTATTCCAGCGTCATTGACGGGCTCAGCACCATGGTTACCCGCGGCAATCTCGCGCGGGTCGTCACCTGGTACGACAATGAGTGGAGCTATTCCTGCCGGGTTGTTGATCTGGCGCTATTCACCCGGGAAAGGGAAAAGGAGAAGAAAGAAGCAGTTTTGGCCGGGCAGGCTTGATTTTTTTGCCTCCTGCCCTTTACTTTTTCTTTTTTTAAGCGATAAGATTTTTAGAGAGCGCATACTCCAAGTTTGGATATTTTGTGCAGGCGAAGGTGAAAAAAATGAAAGTAAATCGGCCTGAGATTATTTCCTTGATTAACAAGATTTATAAGCAGGAGCATGCCAGAGGAAAAGTTCGCTCCACCCCCTTCGGCAACAGCCGTAAGGATCGGGTTGAGTTTTCCGCCACCTTGGAATCGCTGAAAAAAGAGCTGGCACGCCTGGAAGAGATGGATACTGCCAGGGCGGAAAAGCTTGATCAGCTGGCCCGCCGCATTGAGGCGGGAGAATACGAGGTGGATGCCCGGGAGCTGGCCGACATTCTAATGGGAGTTATCAGAGAAAACCGCTTTTAGCCTGAAAAGATCATTCACAAGGAGGTGTGCCTGTTTTTCCGGGCAGGTAAACTGCCTGTTACGAAAACAGGATTTTTATGGTTGACGGAGCAAAGTTGCAGGAAATACTGCAAGAAAATGCCGATCTTTTGGAGCAAATGGTTGATCTGGAAGAAGAAACCCAGTATTTGCTCGTGCACAGCGATGCCGGGAAGCTGGAGGCATTGAACATGCGGAAAGAGAAGCTGATTACCCGCATGGCGGAGCTGGAGGAGCAGCGCAAGGGAATGTTTGCTGCGGGGACTACCCTGGAACAATATCTGGCTGCTGAAGAACCCCCAAACCGCAGGGAGCTGGAAGAGCTAAGAAAGCTTATTTTAAAAAGGCATGCCTCCCTGCAAAAAAAGTTGAGAATAAACCGCTATTTACTGCGCCATAACCTGCATTTTACCCGCCAGGCAATGAACTGCCTTTTCCCCGGGGTAAAAGATGCCGCGCTTTATGCTGCCAGCGGGGAAAAAAGCGGTCAGGTGCCGTATCCTGCAGGTCTTGTTGATTCCAATGCTTAAAAATGATTTAGGTGTAAGAAGTCGGCACCCGGAATGAGTTCCGGGAATTCGAAGGAGCGAAGAAGCCGGCTTTTAAAAAAGGAGGAGCCGTAATATGGGAAGTACCTTTGGAAGCTTTGAAATAGGCCGCCGGGGCATCCACGTGATGCAAAAGGGTTCGCAGGTTGCGGGTCAGAATATCGCCAACGCCAATACGCCGGGGTATTCACGGCAGATTATGAACCTCAAGGCCTTACGTCCGCCTGCTGTTCCGGGGGTTGAGACCCCGCCGGGCTACGGGGTGGACGTTGCGGCGATTAATCGCATCAAGAGCGAATTTTACAGCAATCAAATTCTGCAATCCTTAACCGCCCGGGATTACTGGAGCCAATTGGGAGAGACCCTGGCTGCCCTGGAAGTGATCTTTCTCGAACCCGGTGATACGGGGATCAATACATACTTAAGCGAGTTTTTTGACGCCTGGCAGGAGGTCAGCGTTAACCCGGAAAGCTACGCGGCGCGGGTCAACCTGGTGGAACAGGCCGATACCCTGTCAGGAGTAGTCCGGGAAATGTACGGCCGGCTGGAAGATATGTTCATTGATACTGAAAAAGAGATAAACGATTGCATTACTGAGATCAATGTTCTGGCCGAGGAGATTGCCAATTTAAACAAGCAAATTGTTTTCCATGAAGCACTGGGCAAGGTTTCCAATGAGCTGCTGGATGAACGGGATCTTCGTATACAGGAACTGAGCGAGCTTATTGATATCAAGGTTTTGCAAAAAGAAAGCGGCGCCGTGGAAATAATGGCCGGGGGGCGCACCCTTCTCCATGACGATCTCTTTTTTCCGCTGGAAAAAGTAATAGTTTTTAACGAGGAAACGCGGGAAAGGGAATTTTCGATTCAGAACAACTTTAAGTTCAAGGTAAACCCCCTGGGAGGAAAACTGCAAGGCCTGCTGGAGACCTTTAACGAAGTCCTGCCTTTTTACAGGGCTGCTATGGACGACCTCGCCTATCATCTGGTCCGGGAGGTCAACCGCGTTCACCGGGAGGGCTTCGGACTTGAAGGGAGCACGGGGCTTAATTTTTTTGAGCCCTGGGAAGATCCCATGCCCGGGGACGTAATTATCTCAGGTTTTGAGGCCGACCCGGGGGGCAATATTACCTCCCTCGGCTTTCCTCCGGGAATCCCGGACAGCAGGAAACTTTTGGACGGAGAGTACCGACTGGAAACCGAAGTCGGTTATAACGGGGTGTCAACAGCTGAAACAGTTTCCTCATACAGCCGCAACGGACAAGCCCTTGTCAGCGGGGTTGATGTAGCCGTTGACAACGAGCTTAATTCCTCCATATTCTTCGAAGTCACCAAATTGGACGGAGAGGACATCTACCTTCACTATAGCTACATCCATACAAAAGTTAACGGCGATGGTGAGCTGCAAACCAATGTAGATGAAGGGATAAAAAAATTAAAGGCCGGGGATAACGCAGGTGTTGCCTTTGGTTCCGGTGATGGCTGGACGCTGGAGCTGAATATTACTCTTGAAGATATCCTGAATTTTTCCGAAGGCGATAAATTTATTATCCAAGTCTCAGCAGCAGGAAGCGGATCGGATCGGATCAGGCTGGAAAGCACGGATGGGGTAAAGGCGGTTTATGCAATAACTGCCGCAAGCGGGGCCTTCGAGGGAGAGCAGGAGCTGCAATTTTTCCAGCTCGACGAATCAACCGGAGAACATAGAAAAGTAAGTCTTATTATCGGGGTGAACGGCCTGACGACGGATTCGGATGCTGTATTTACAGTGGGACCGTTTCAGCCGGAACATCCAAGGGAATACATCTACCAGGCTGCTGCCAAATTAAAAGTGAATCCATACCTCATTGAAAATAAGGACGCTGTTGCTGCAGCGGGAAAAGACCGCGCTCCCGGGGACGGTGCCAATGCCCTGGAGATCGCTCGCCTGCGTGAGAAGTTGATCGAAGGGTTAGGTAATACAACCTTTGAAGATTTTTTCCGGGGTCTCATGGTCGACTTGGGTGTTCAGGGCAGGGAGGCCCAGCGCTTGGAGTACAATATGAACGCTATTTACGAAAACATGGCGGAGCAGGCGGAAGCTGTCTCCGGCGTTTCCCTGGATGATGAAATGCTCAGCATGATCCAGTTTCAGCACTCCTATAACGCGGCAGCGAAATTTTTAAGCATCATTGACCAGATGCTGGAGACTTTAATCAACGAAATAAGGTAGAGGGAGGGTTCGACTCGTGCGTATTACTCACCGCATATTGGCCCAATCGGTTACACGGAATCTGCAGCATAATTTGCGTTCTTTGAACAGGCGCTCCAATCAGCTCTCCACCGGGCGCTTATTCAGCCGCCCTTCAGAAGATCCCGCCGGAACCTATAAAGTAATGAAACTTTCGGGGACCGGGCTGGCTCGCAACACACAGTATTTACGCAATATCGGAGAGGGCCTTTCCTGGCTGACCATGACCGACGATACTCTGGCTGAGGCAATCGATGTCGTTCACAGGCTGCGGGAGCTGGCGGTGTACAGCGCCAATTCCATCCACTCCCCGGAAGACCGCCGGGCTATGGTTCCCGAAGTCAGGCAGCTCTTAGAACAACTGATCGGAATTGGAAATACGGAGCTGGCAGGCCTGTATATTTTTGGCGGGCACCAGACTGAAGAAAAGCCTTACAAAATTGCCGGGTCAAAGGGAGAGATTCTCCAACCTCCCTGGTTTAACAAAAATTCCGGCCTCGTCGCCGGGCAAAACGGCATTGGTATCGGCCTAAACAACCTTGCATCGGGTACGTACGCGGTCAGCACCGGTGTCGAATCTATATCCGCAGCTACTTCCGGCGTTGCCGCTGCTATTACAGCTGAGTACCTAAGCGGGGAAAGAGAAGGATTTTTCGGCACTAAGAATATCACCTTCACCCTGAACAGCCTTAAGGACACGAACGGCTCTGTGGCGCTGGAGGTGCTGGATGCTACCCGTTATCAGGACCTTACCGACGCCCAGAAGGCAGCTGTTGGCCCGGGAGAGGAAAATGACCGCATCATCCGCCTGGGGGTTCGTTATTATCTTTATGATCTGAACGGAAATCCACAGGAAGGATCGTACGGGTTTGAGAATAAGGTTGAGGAGGAGATTTACCTTAATTTAAACAGGCTGCATCTTGGAGATCAGATTATTTCCTTTACTGTCGGCCCTTCCGGTGAAAAACTGGAGCTGGCCATTGCCGCACCGGAAGCTTTGACCTTTGAACACGATATCCCCCTGGCGGGGGACAAGCTGGTCCTGCAGTTAACGCCGCTTTTTTCCGCCGCTGACGGCACTTATGACCGCTTCACCTTCCACAAGAATTACGGGGCCGCGGATGAAAACGGCCGGTCCTCTACCGGGATCCGTTTGGACTGGTATTTTTATGACGGAAAGTTGGATCCGGAACCGCCGCAGACGACCAAAACTACGACATTAAAGTTTTTTGATATTGACAGCATAACAGGCGAGCTGATAACCTGCGCTATTGAACCTGAATTTTCTAAATTTGGCTCTGCCGACGGCAAGGATACTTACTGGGATATGGACAGCCTGCATGGTCAGGTTGCCGACGAAGAACTGGCAGACCGCCCGGCAGCTATTTTTACCTATATTTCTCCGGGTGTTCCCTATTATGTTGGCGACAGCTTCAATAGAATGGTGGAATTTTCTCCCCAGCTGACCGTTCCCACCAGCATTACCGGAATAGAGGCTTTTGGTGAAAATGAGATTTTCCAGTCTGTCCTGAGAATGGAAAAAGCCCTGCTGCATAATAACCAGTTTGCTCTGGGAGGGTCTGTTCTGGAGGATCTGGAAAAAAACCTGGATCGCTTGTTAAAATGTCGCTCCGAAGTTGGGGCGAGGATGGAACGCTTGCTCACTACAGAAGGGAGTATCGAAAGCGAGCAGATTTACCTGAAAGAACTGCGCAGTAAAGTAGAGGACATCGATATGGCTGAGGCCATTACCGAGTTTATGATGCAGGAAAATGCCTATCAGGCTGCCCTTGCCACCGGGGCCCGCATTGTTTACCCCAGCCTGATAGATTTCCTGCGATAGAAGGACGGAATTTCTTATGCATAATACTACTGATACAGCAAAAACAGAACGAAACAGCCAGGCGCCCGGTACGGTAAATCCGCTGGGGAAATCCGGCGGCGGGCCTATTTTTTTTAAGAAGGGCCTTCCGGGCTTGGGTAAAAGCCGGCATTTTATTCTGCAGATTATTGAAAGCAATCCTTTTTTTTATTACCTCAGGTCTATGGAAGAGGAAGAGGTTGGCCTTATTCTCGTGGACCCCTTTCCCTGTTTTCCCGGCTATAACCTTGAACTGCCGGAGGCGGAGCAAAAAGAGCTTGAACTGGAGAAAGAGGAAGACGTCCTTGTTTTTACCACAGTCACAATTCTGGGGGAAAACAAGATGACAACAAACCTGGCTGCCCCAATTATCATTAATGCCAAAAAAAGAGTTGCCAAGCAGATTATCCTTGCCGAGAGGATTGAACAGATGCGCACACCTCTGCCCCTTTCTTGACTTTTTTTTACATGCAACATATAATGAACATAAGTCCGGGGAAAGGTGGACGCAAGGATGCTGGTGCTGACCCGAAAAAGAGGGCAGAGTATTATGCTGGGGGATGAGATCGAGATCAGCATTGTGGAAGTGAACGGTGATGCTGTCCGCATCGGCATTAAGGCTCCCAAGGAACTGACCATTTATCGCCGGGAGATCTATGAGGCCATCCAGGAGGAAAATATTCGCGCCGCCAAAGCTGCAGCAGAGCTGGCGGCAAAATTAAAGAATATAGCTCCCCGGGCTCCCAAAAGGTAAATGCTAAGAAAATAACGGAGTGTTGGTTATGCGGATTACTGCACTTCACAATCTACGCGAGCCGGGTTTGATCCCCAATGGTTTTCAAAAAGAAGATGCGCCCGCCGCGGCGCCCGACCAGGCCTGGCAGCCGGAGATGCGCAACAGGGCTGAGGCCATGACGGATACGCGCCATGTGGTAGAATTCCTTAATCCCCGCGTGCATCTGGAAATTAACGCGGCAAACCGGACTTCTGTAACAGACCGCTC